>DAWDYI010000079.1:0-1669 GCA_052344885.1 Collinsella aerofaciens | reverse complement strand
CAGATGATCAGCCAGTCGCTGCCCAACCTGCTCATGACGACCATCGTCATCGTCACGGTGTTCTTTATCATGCTGTACTACAGCGTGTGGATGTGCCTGGTCATTGTGGCCGGCGTCGCCTTTATGACCTTTATGACCAAGCTGCTCGGCTCCAACTCCGCGCGCTTCTTCATTGCGCAACAGACCGAACTCGGCGTGGTCGAGGGCCATATCGAGGAAGTCATGAACGGCCAGAAGGTCGTCAAGGCATTCTGCCACGAGTCTGCCGCCGAGGCCGATTTTGACGAGCGCAACGAGAAGCTCTTCGAGGTCTCGCAGAAGGCCAACATGTACGCCAACATCCTCATGCCCGTCCTTATGAACCTGGGCAACCTGCTCTACGTGCTGGTCGCGCTGGCCGGCGGCATTTTCCTGGCGCTGGGCGTGCCCAACCTGAGCATCTCGGGCATGGCGCTGTCCATCGCCGTCGTGGTGCCGTTCCTCAACATGACCAAGCAGTTCTGCGGACAGATCGGCCAGATCTCGCAGCAGATCAACGCCGTGGTCATGGGCCTCGCCGGCGCCGACCGTATCTTTGAGCTCATCGACGAGGAGCCCGAAGCCGACGAAGGCTATGTGACGCTCGTCAACGCTCAGGTGAACCCCGACACCTGGCAACTCGAGGAGGCCGACCACCACACCGGCATGTGGGCGTGGAAACATCCGCACCGCGCAACCGGCGAGATCGAGTACGTGCCGCTGCGCGGCGACCTGGTCATGGACAACGTCGACTTTGGCTACACGCCCGACCACGAGGTGCTGCACGGCGTGTCCGTGTTTGCCAAGCCGGGCCAGAAGGTCGCGTTTGTCGGCGCCACCGGTGCCGGTAAGACGACCATCACCAACCTCATCAACCGCTTCTACGACATCGCCGACGGCAAGATCCGCTACGACGGCATCAACGTCAACAAGATCCGCAAGGCTGATCTGCGCCGCTCGCTGGGCGTCGTGCTGCAGGACGTGAACCTGTTCACCGGCACCGTGATGGACAACATCCGCTACGGCAACCTGGACGCTACCGACGAGGAGTGCGTCGCGGCGGCCAAGCTCGCGGGCGCGGACGACTTTATCACCCGCCTGCCCGACGGCTACGACACCATGCTCACCGGCAACGGCGCACAGCTGTCGCAGGGCCAGCGCCAGCTGATTTCGATCGCACGCGCCGCCGTCGCCGATCCGCCGGCGATGATTCTGGACGAGGCCACGTCGAGCATTGATACCCGCACCGAGGCCATCGTGCAGGCGGGCATGGACAAGCTCATGGAGGGCCGCACGACGTTTGTCATCGCGCACCGCCTGTCCACCGTGCGCAACTCCGACGCGATCATCTGCCTGGACCACGGCCGCATCATTGAGCGCGGCAACCACGACGAGCTGATCGCCAAGCGCGGATATTACTACCAGCTCTACACCGGAGCGTTTGAGCTGGAGTAGTTCGGCCCGCCGAGATGGCCGATTTGCCGCTCATTCGTCGGGCATGACCCTAAGGTCAATGCCCTCCTCTTTCGGGGCAAATCGACTCATCTCAACGACCCAAACACAATGCACCGCAACGCATAAGCCCCCGCAGTTCATATTGAACTGCCTCCCATTTCTTGGACATGAGAAATGGGAGGCTTTTTATGCGTGT
>DAWDYI010000078.1:0-1877 GCA_052344885.1 Collinsella aerofaciens | reverse complement strand
CGCGCCGCGCTGGGAAGGGCCGCGTAACGGTCCAAGAAATCGTCCGCAGTCCCGAGCCGTTACGGAAAGCGTGTCCCAGAATCCGCGCCCAGAATGGGACATAGTTTCTGAAAGAAGGCCCTGAGGGAAACTGCGCCCCGTTCTGAGCTGAAATACCGGGACGCAGCTTCCCCTGCAAGCAGAACAAGGCGCGCTGCCTGCGGTTGATGCAGACAGCGCGCCTTTTGCGTTGGGCTTCGTTGAGGTTCGAAGTAGTGGACTAGTTGGCCATGACGCCTTCTGTCCAGGCCTCGACGTCCTCGATGCGCAGGACGTTGGCGACCTCGGCCACGCAGTCGACGCTGGCAAGCTCGGCGGCGGCAGCCTGGACGTCCTTCTCGAGCGCGCGGTGCGTTAGGAAGATGACCGAGCAGGCATCGCTGACGCCCGACTTGCCGTCCTCGACCTGGTTGATGAGCGAGATCGAGATGTTGTGCTTGGCAAAGATATCGACCGTCTCGGACAGGGCGCCCACGCGGTCGGCGACCTTCAGGCGCACATAGTACTTGGTCTGGAGCTCGTCCATGGGCTTAAAGGCGAGGTTGTGACCATAGGGCTCAATCTCGGGCAGCGGAGCCACGCCGCGGCTGATCTGCTCGGAGAGCGACAGGATATCGCCCACGACGGCGCTCGCGGTGGGGAAGGAGCCTGCGCCGGCACCGTAGAACATGGTCTCGCCCACGGCGTCGCCCACCACGTAGACAGCGTTCATGGCGCCGTTGACCTTGGCAAGCATGTGGTCGGCGGGGATCAGCGTGGGATGCACACGGACGTCGACGCCGGCGTCGGTGTTGCGGGCGATGCCGAGCAGCTTAATGGTGTAGCCGAGCTCACGGGCCTGGGCGATGTCCTCGGCACCGATGGTACGGATACCCTGCTGGTACACATCGTCGGTGGTAACGCGGGTGCCAAAGCCGATGGAAGCGAGGATCGCCGTCTTGCTGGCGGCGTCGAAGCCGTCGACGTCGGCGGACGGGTCGGCCTCGGCATAGCCCTTAGCCTGTGCGTCGGCGAGCACGTCGGCGTAATCGGCGCCCTCGGCGTCCATGCGCGACAGGATGTAGTTGGTGGTGCCGTTAAGGATGCCGGCGATGGTCAGGATCTTGTTGCCCACCAGGTCATGCTCAAGCGTGCTCACGATGGGGATGCCGCCGCCGCAGCTGGCCTCGCACTTAATCTGCACGCCGCACGCGCGTGCCTTCTCGGCAAGCGTCTCGACGTGACGGCCCAGCAGGGCCTTGTTGGCAGAGACGACGTGCTTGCCGTGCTCAAAGGCAGTGGTGAAGATCTCGGTTGCGGGATGTTCGCCGCCGATGAGCTCGACGACGATGTCGACGGCGGGGTCGGTGACGACGTCGTGCCAGTCACTCGTAAAGGCCTCGCGCTCAATGCCTGCCGCCTCGGCCTGCTCCCAAGCAAGCGCGCAGGCGCGGGTCAGCTTAAGGTCGATGCCGTAGGCTGCCAGGTACTCATCGTGGTGGCTCTTGATCAGACGGGCCACGCCGCCGCCGACGGTTCCCAGACCGATCAGACCGACGTTCACGGTGCGCAGGGGTTCGCTCATAGATAGCTCCTTCGTGCATCTTATGGATGGATTAACCGCTTAAAGGTTGAGTGCATTCTAGCGTGAACCGAGGGCGCGTGCTCGCCAGGCAACAGGAGTCGCACAAAACGGCACCCCCGAAACGCTGCGGAAACATTGGAAACATGCTCGCTACAAACGAAACTCCGTAACAAACTGTCAACGTTTGCGCCATAAGGTTTGCCCCGTACCGCAAGACGGCCGGGGACTGCGGACGATTTCTTGGACCGTTACGCGGCCCTTCCCAGCGCGGCGC
>DAWDYI010000077.1:0-2403 GCA_052344885.1 Collinsella aerofaciens | reverse complement strand
CGCTCGCCGGTCTCGACGACCATGGTGCGCATGGCCTTCTTCTCGAGCTTCTTGAGCGCCACGGGGATCTCGCGCTCCCAAGCGGCCTGTTCCTCCTCGGTGAACTCGGCACGGATGGACTCCTTCAGAGCCTCGACCTTGCCGATACGGGAGAGCTTGTCGGCGTCGCGCAGGGCAGCAGCCATCTCGTCGTAGTGGGCAAAGATGCGCTCCTGGACCTCCTCGACGGGCTGGTCGAGCGGGTACTCCTTCTTAACGATGGCGCCGTTGACCTGCTCCCACTCGGCGACGAACTCGTCCTGGGCCTGGCAGAAGGCAGCGAGAGCCTCCTGGCCAAACTTCATGGCGGCGAGCATGTCGTCCTCGGAGATCTCCTCGGCGCCGGCCTCGACCATCGAGATGAAGTCGGCAGAGCCGCCCAGCTCCAGGTCCAGATCGGAGTTCTCGCGCTCCTCATAGGTGGGGTTGACGATAAACTCGCCGGTCTCCACGTTGCGACCGATGCGCACGCAGGCAAGCGGACCCTCAAAGGGCACGCCGCCGAGCGTCATGGCCAGAGAAGCACCCATGACGTTGATGACGTCGAAGGGGTTGACCTGGTCAGCGACGAGCGAGGTGGCGACGATATGCACCTCGTTGCGGAAGCCGTCCGGGAAGCTCGGGCGAATCGGACGGTCAATCATACGGGCCGTGAGCGTGGCCTTCTCGCTGGGACGGCCCTCACGCTTGAGGTAGCCACCCGGGATGCGGCCGGCGGCGTACATCTTCTCGTTGAAGTCGACGGTCAGCGGGAAGAAGTCGTAGTTCTTGCGCTCCTTGGAGACGACCACGGTGTCGAGCATCGTGGTGTCGCCCTGCTTGACCAGACAAGCGCCGGTGGCCTGCTTGGCAAGCTCGCCGGACTCAAAGGTGTAGGTCTTGCCGTACAGCTCAAAGGTCTTGGATACGAGTGTCATTGTTCTCCTTTACCCCACAGGCCCCTTGCCTGCGGGCTTCTCATGTGACGCGGGCCCCCTACCCCCGCCACGCTTCAGAGCGTGATTGTTCACGCCCTTACACAAAAAGAGCGCCCCGCTGCGCAGGACGCTCTTAGCATGTACAAATCCTTACTGGATGTTGTCGCGGATGCCCAGAGCCTTGATGAGCTCACGGTACTCGACGATGTCGTTCTTCTTGATATAGGAGAGAAGACGACGACGGCGGCCGACGAGCATAAGCAGACCACGACGGGTGTGGAAGTCCTTCTGGTGGGACTTCATGTGCTCGGTCAGCTCCTTGATGCGCTCGGACAGGATGGCGACCTGAACCTTGGGGTTACCGGTATCGACCGGAGTGTTACCGAACTGGGCAGTCAGCTCCGCCTTGCGCTCTTTGGAAACAGTCATTGTTTCACCTTTCGTTTTACGTCGCCCGCGGGCGACTCGATTCGCCTCGGACTGGGAAGCCGCCGGTGGAGCGAACAACCAAGGTCGAGGTACCAACAGGTCGGTATGTTACCACAAGCAGCCTGTGCCTGCGCATCATCACCGACCCAACATGAATTCCATCGCACGGAGCCGCTGATCGGTATGTGTTGCCGCCCAGATATGCGAAAGCCCGAGCAAAAACGCCGCAGTATGCGGGTCGATCCTTTGATCCATAAGCTCGTCGAAGGTCATGGACATGAGGGCGCGCAGCCATGCGACCTCACTGGTCGACACCAGTTCGGCACCGGGAACGCTCGACGCGCACGACCCGCACATGAGCCCGCCGGCCTGGGGCGAAAAATACGACAGCATAGGGTCGCCGCACGACACGCAGGCAGAAAAATCGGGGCGATACCCGATATGCGACAGCAGCTTAAACACATATGCCGCCACAAGTAAATCCATATGCGCAGCGTCGAGCCCGCTGCCGACCAGGGCAAGCGCTCGCTGCGTTATAGCAAAGGTAAACGGGTCCTCGGCGTCCTCGAACGAGCACGCGCGCGCGACCTCGGCGATCGCGCTTGCGGCGCGGGTCGTCTCGTAATCGGGCGCAACGCCGAGCGGCGCCTCCATAAGCTCGGCCTGGGAAACCACGTCGAGTGACCGTCCTTGTGCGAGCAGCATATCTACCGTACAGAACAGCTCGCAGCGCGCAGCCAGGCGTCCGCCGGGTTTGCGGGCGCCCTTTGCCACGGCACGAACCTGCCGCCCCCGCTCGTCAAGCATCGTCAAGATCAGGTCGGTCTCTTTGAGCTTCGTCTTGTCGAGGACGAGCACCTTGGTGCGATATGTCCGGGAGCCTGCCATGCGCGCCGCGCGCCCTTAGTCCTCGGCGTTGTAGCCAAAGCGGCGAATCTGGGCCTCGTCGTCGCGCCAGCCGGCCTTGACCTTCACGTCCAGCTCCAAAAAGACCTGCGTGCCAAAGATGCGCTCAAGA
>DAWDYI010000076.1:0-2442 GCA_052344885.1 Collinsella aerofaciens | reverse complement strand
GTCCCTTGCGGCGTAGTTCTTATTTAAGCCGTCCAAGTTTTGGGGTGCAGTTCATGCGCAGCGGGGGCTTCCGACATGTCCGAGGGCGATTGTGGGGCTAACGGGCAGGGGCCCGCCGAACCAAGTTAGGCAGCCGGGCAGATCTTCTTGAAGAGCTCGATGACGTCGTCGAGCGTCGCCTCGCGCGGGTTGCCCGGGAAGCAGGCGTCGGCCATGGCGTCCTTGGCCAGGACCTCGATTTCGTCAGCCTTCATGGCCTCGCAGACGTGCGGGATGTTCACGTCGGCGGAAAGCTGCTTGACGGCGGCGATGGCAGCATCGGCGGCCTCGTCGGTGCTCATGCCCGTGGTGTCAACGCCCATGGCGACGGCGACCTTGGCCAGGCGCTCGGCGCAAACCGGCTTGTTGAACTCCATGGCGATCGGCAGCAGCATGGCGCAGGCGACGCCGTGCGGGGTGTCGTAGTGAGCGGACAGGGTGTGAGCCATGGCGTGGTCGATGCCCAGGCCGACATTGGAGAAGCCCATGCCAGCGACATACTGGCCAAGAGCCATGCCCTCGCGGCCGGAGCCGGGCTTGCCGGACTTGGCCTCGGCAACGGAGTCGCGCAGGTTCTCGCTGATCAGCTTGATAGCCTCAAAGTGGAACATGTCGGAGAGCTCCCAAGCGCCCTTGGTGGTGTAGCCCTCGATGGCGTGGGTCAGTGCGTCCATGCCAGTGGAAGCGGTCAGGCCGGCGGGCATGGAAGCCATCATGTCGGGATCGACGACAGCAACCTCGGGGGCATCGTTGGTGTCGACGCACACGAACTTGCGGACCTTCTCGGGGTCGGTGATGACGTAGTTGATGGTCACCTCAGCAGCGGTACCGGCGGTCGTCGGCACAGCGATGGTGAACACGGCGTGGTTCTTAGTCGGAGCAACGCCCTCGAGGCTGCGGACATCGGCAAACTCGGGGTTGTTGATGATGATGCCGATGGCCTTAGCGGTGTCCATGGAGGAGCCGCCGCCGATGGTCACGATAGCGTCAGCCTCGGCGGCCTTGAAGGCCTCGACGCCGTCCTTGACGTTCTGGATGGTGGGGTTGGGCTTGATCTCGGAGTAGAGGCTCCATGCGATGCCGGCGGCGTCGAGCTCGTCGGTCACCTTAGCGGTAACGCCAAACTTGACCAGATCGGGGTCGGAGCAGACGAAGATCTTCTTGTAGCCGCGACGCTGGAGCTCGCCGGGGATCTCCTTGATGGCGCCGGAACCATGATAAGAGATGGTATTGAGAACGAAACGATTAGCCATTGATAGCCTCCCATCGTGTGCGGGGCATCCATTACGCCCCGCGCTATAAGTCCCATCCTAACGCTTTTGAAACAAAAAACGCGTGAGAACGTCAAAAGTGTTAAAGCGTTTCAACAGATGATGAAAAATATTGCGGCAAAGGGACAGCCCCTTTGCCGCAATCGGTTACTTTCGGCAGCCCTCTTTCCAAGCCTCGGCCGCAACCTTCCAGCGTAAGCGCAAGTCGCGCTCGCGGTCGATGAACATGATGGCAAACGCGACAAACAGCAGCAAACTCGCCACGACGATGGCGTGCAGCCCCATGCGCTCAATACACCAGTTGCCCAGCACGGCGCCAAACACAAAGGTAAAGATCACGCCAAAGTACAGCAGGCCGTTTTCCAAAAAGCCGCGCCTGTGGGTGATGATGTAATCGTCCACGTTTTGCAGCGCGTTGCGCAAGTTGCCGATGCACATGGTCGTAGCGATGCCGTGACCGTGGATCTTGCGGAAGCTCTCGACCTGCATGCCGCAGGCAAACGAGGTGAGGCAGTTGGCGAGCAGGTTGAAATTGCCGCCCGGGATAAAGCTCACGCCCAGTAAGATGACGGCTTCAAAGAACACCGTCACCTGACGCCAGTGGATCACGCTGCCAAACCGCTCGTGTACCAGATCGGCAAGCATAATACCCACGGCAAACGACACCACAGGGAAGAAGTAGCGCCCCGCAAGTGCCCAGTTGCCCTCCGAGATGCTCACGCCCACGAGCAGGATGTTGCCTGTCTGCGCGTTGGCGAAAACATGGTCGCGCCCAATGTACGAATACACGTCCATAAAGCCACCGGCGAGCGCCAAGATGATGCCCAGCTCAATAGACTCCGATATCTGTTTGGCACGCTGCATCGTCGTGCATCCTCCTTGTTGACGACTCTCTCGTGCGTTGGCGGAAACATAGCCGCCGTTCATACTGTAACCCATTGACAACATGGCGTGCGCGCGAGACGACCCCTTCGACACAGGGATACACAGTCTGGAAACAAACGACACCCGCATCGACACGCCGATCCGCTAGCTCATGTACTCCACCAGTCTTTTTAGCCCCGTCCCAAAAAGACTGGTGGGACTGCGGACGATTTCTTGGACCGTTACGCGGCCCTTCCCAGCGCGGCGC
>DAWDYI010000075.1:0-2460 GCA_052344885.1 Collinsella aerofaciens | reverse complement strand
ACCGGCTCCCAGGCGGCATGCGCCTTGAGCGGGAGTCGCTTGCTGCCATCTGCCTCGGTCAACACATAGTCAAAGCGCTGCGCCACCTCATTGAGCGGCTCGGCGGGGGCGGAGAGCTTGCCTGTCTCCGGGTCCAAAACACCCGCCTGGCAGATACTTCCGCGGCTCATGCCAGCGCATGCCTCGCAAGTGCAGCCGGGAACATGCAGGGCCCCCGGCTTCCAAGGCACGGCGTCCAGGCGACGGCTCGACCCGTCCCATGGCACGCCGGCAACGGGAAACATGTGCGTGGTGGTACAGAGAAGCACCCTGCCGCCGGCGCGCATGAGCTCGAGACCCAGCGTCTTCAGCAATGTCGACTTGCCGCCGCTGCCGATAATCGCGGTAATGCCCGGCTCGATCCTGAGCGCCGAGGCAAGATTGCCGCTAACCGTTTCCATCTGTTCACCGCCGTATAATACTGTGATAATAAATAATCATCAGAGTGCGGTCGAACCGCTTTTGCTCTGCTCAAACCGTAGCACAGGGAGGTGCCCCGGGAATGCTCGTTTATGTTCGCGGCGCCGGCGATATCGCCACGGGCGTCGCCGCTCGCTTGGTGCGCGCCGGCGTGTCGGTCGTTATGGCCGATATCGCGGTTCCCACGTGCATCCGTCGCACAATCAGTTTTTGCGAGGCCATTCGCCTGGGCGAGGTCCAGGTCGAGGGCATTCGCGCTCGCTTGGCGCAGACGCCGGCAGAGGCGCTTGCGATTACCGAGGCCGGAGACGTCGCCGTCGTGGTAGACCCCCAGGCCAAGATGCTCGACGAACTGAAACCCGCTGCCGTGGTCGACGCGATTCTGGCCAAGCGCAACTTGGGCACCACGCGCGATATGGCGCCTGTCGTCATCGCCGTGGGGCCGGGCTTTACCGCGCCGGTCGATTGCGATGCCGTGGTCGAGACCATGCGCGGGCATTTTCTGGGCCGTGTCATTACCCAAGGTTCGCCCCGGCCCAACACGGGCGTGCCGGGCATTATCGCCGGCTTTGGCAAGGAGCGCGTTATCCACAGCCCCGCCGCCGGCGTGTTTCGGTCCGACCGCGCGATCGGCGACATCGTGAGTGCCGGCGATGTGATCGGGTATGCGGGTGATACTCCCATGGTCACGCAGATTGACGGCTGCTTGCGCGGCCTTTTGGCCGACGGCGTTCAGGTGACTGAGGGCTTTAAATGCGCCGATGTCGATCCGCGCGGCGACGCCAGCTATATCAACTACATTTCGGACAAGGCGACGTCGGTCGGCGGCGGCGTACTCGAGGCACTCGCCATGCTCACCGACGTTTTTAGGGGATTGGAAGCGACGATGGAAAAGCTCGATGTGGTGAATGCTGCGCTTGGCGCTCTGAAGGCTGGCAAGACGTGCGAGCTGGTGGTAGTTGCCGGCACGGCAGGGTCATCGCCGCGCGGCGTGGGCGCCTGGATGGCCGTCTTTGCCGATGGCAGCCAAGCGGGCACCATCGGCGGCGGCAAGATTGAGCTCTTTGCGCTGGACGAGGCGCGCGAGCTGCTGGCCGCAGGTCAATCGCGTCTGGTCCGCTACACCATGGGCGGCGAGAACTCCGATACCGGCATGATCTGCGGCGGAGCCATCTGCCTGTGCTATCTGCACCTGGATGTATCACAGGCGCCGTTGTTCCAGGAAATTGCCGACGTCTTGGCCTATCGGCGCATCGGCGACTTCGTCATCGACTTTGAGTCGTTTATCGCGAGTGCGCTCGAAGGCGATGTGGCCGAGTACCATGGCGAGGAATCGCGCCGCACCATTGCGGGCTGCCCCGGGATTTCGCTGGTGGAGGAGGGGAGTAGGGTCACCTACACCAACGCAGCCTCCGAGATTCCCGCGGCGCACATCGAGACGCTCTGCCCCGAGGGCCTGACCTATATCTTTGGCTGCGGCCACGTGGGCGCTGCGACGGCGCGGGTGCTCACGGCGGCGGGCTTTGCCGTCGTGGCTTGCGACGACCGTCCCGGCACGCTGACCCCCGAATGGGTGCCCGGGGTCTATGACCGTCGTCTGGTCGATTACAAGAACCTGGGCGAGCAATGCCCCATCGGCCCGCGCGACCTGGTGGTGGTCGCCACGGCGGGTCACAAGTCCGATATCGACGTGGTGATCCAGGCCATGCGCGCCAAACCCGCCTATCTGGGCTGCTTGGGCTCGCGCCGTAAGACGGCCTTTGTACGCGCCCGCCTGGAGCAGGAGGGCTTTACGCAGGACCAGATCGACGAGCTGCACCTGCCGATCGGCGTTGCCATCGAGGCCGAGGACCCCGAGGAGATCGCCATCTCCATCGCCGCCGAGATGATCCACCTGCGCCGCACCAAACTCGTCCCCCGCAAACGCTAATCGCATCCCCACCAATTAAGTTGCGGTGAAATACGGATTGTTTAAGCCTGTTAGGCCGCCAAACAGTCCCT
>DAWDYI010000074.1:0-3041 GCA_052344885.1 Collinsella aerofaciens | reverse complement strand
TGCCATGCGGACTCCGTTCCGGACCTCAACGGTCCAACTTTTTGTCCGCAGTCCCGGCTGTATTCCGGGACACGGTTTCCGCTTGGAACGCCATTCGGAAAGCGCATCCCGCTTTAAAACGGAATTCCGGGACGTAGTTTCCGTCTGAGCCTCCATTCGGAAAGCATGTCCCGTTCTTTCACGGCATCTTGGCTATGCAAAGCGCTCGAGTGTTACTCCTCGTACGCGCCCTCAAGCCGAAGCAGCCACTCCTTGCGATCAAGCCCGCCGGCATATCCGTTAAGCGAGCCGTCCGCCGCCACCACGCGATGGCATGGCACAATAATCGAAACAGGGTTGCGAGCGACCGCGGCCCCCACGGCACGGGGAGACACAACGGGTGTCTCATTTCCCGGCACACGATGTCGAGCCGCAACACGCTGGGCGATCTCGCCATACGTAGCGACCTCGCCACGCGGAATAGAAAGCAGCTCGTACCAAACTTCACGCTGAAACGCCGTGCCAATCAAATGCAACGGCGGCGTAAACCGAGGTTCCTGCCCTGCAAAATAAGCATTCAGCCAAGCCCACGAACGCTCAAGCACCGAAGAAGCCGCACCATTTGCAGGACTCACCGACGACATGCCGCCAGCACCAGAAACTGCATCGGCGCCTTCAACATGTTCAGGATCTTCTTTGAGAAGCGTGGAGCCAAAATGCTCCTGTCCCTCAAACCAAAGCCCCGTCAGACCGCGGCCATCAGCGGCAAGCAAGATTTCGCCCAAAGGCGAAGCAAACGTCGTCGTGACCACCAGCGGCTCCTTTCAAAACTCCGCAACATAATACCGCGAATTGTGCAGACAACCCCAATCGACCCCAAAGTCACCCAAGGCAGCAGGCGCGCAGCGCCGAGGCCGCCGCCGGGACCAGGGCCCGCAACAGCCACGCGCCCCCACATCAGCCCAGCGGCCTCAACCAACAACGACCCCATCGCAGGCCGCTTGCAGCAGCGTCACCGCAGGCGGGGGCCGGGCTCAGTTTTCAGAACACTCCGCAGACCTGTGTGGCGCTGGGTCCGCGCCCCCGATGGCGCTGCACACGCCGCCACACATGGTCGAGGACGTTCTGAAAACTGAGCCCGGCCCCCGCCGGACAGGTCACACTACTCGCAGAGCAGCTTAGCGATCTGGACGGCGTTGGTTGCCGCGCCCTTACGGATTTGGTCACCGCAGCACCAGAAGGTAATGCCACGCGCGGCCTCCGGGTTCGAGATGTCGCGGCGCACGCGGCCGACCCAAATCAGGTCCTGGTCGGAGGTGTCCATCGGCATGGGGAAGCGGTCGTGTGCATCCTCGGCAGCCATATCGTCAACCAGCTTGACGCCGGGAGCGGCAGCCAGCGCAGCACGAGCCTCCTCGACCGTAATATCGCGCTCAAACTCGAGCGTAATGCTCTCGGAGTGCGAACGCAGCACGGGCACGCGCACGCAGGTGCAGTTCACGCGCAACTCGGGCAGGTGCATGATCTTACGGCCCTCGTTCTGCAGCTTCATCTCCTCGGAGGTAAAGCCTTCCTCCTTGACGCCGCCGATCTGCGGAATCAGGTTGCTCGCCAGCTGGGCGGCAAACGCGCGCGGCTCGGGAATCTCCTCGCCGCGGCCCAGGGCGGCCAGCTGAGCCTCGAGCTCGGCCATACCGGGAGCGCCGGCACCCGAAGCCGCCTGATACGTCGAGACGATCATGCGCTTCACACCGGCGAGCTGATGCAGCGGCCACGTGGGAACCAGGCCGATGATGGTCGCGCAGTTGGGGTTGGCGATAAGGCCGTGATGCCACTTGATATCGTCGGCATTGATCTCGGGCACGACCAGCGGCACCTCGGGGTCCATGCGGAAGGCATGGCTGTTATCGACCACGACGGCACCGCGCTTGACGGCCTCGGGCAGCAGCTCCTTGGCGATGTCGTCGCCGGCGGCGCCAAGCACAATATCGCAGCCCTCAAAGGCCTCGGGGCAAGCCTCTTCGATCACAATCTGCTCGCCGCGGAACTCAACGGTCTTGCCCGCGGAGCGTGCACTTGCCAGCAGTTTGAGCTTACCGACCGGAAACTCCTGCTCGTTGAGGCACTCGAGCATCTGGGTGCCCACGGCTCCCGTCGCGCCCAAAATAGCAACCGTGTACTGTTTCATGCTTCCCCCTTTAAAGGTTGTGGCTATCGCCCGCACGCCAAGCAGGCCGATTATTGTTGCCAGTGTATACAAGAACGGGGCGGGCACGAAACCCGCCCCGTCGAAACGAAACCGAAACGAAACGCCCCGCCGTAGATTTTTGAGGCGAGTCCCAAAAATCTACCGAGCAGTCGCTACTTTTTGAGCGCGGCCAGAGCGGGATCAACCGGCGCGGGAGCCTCCAGGTCGGAGACCTTCACAATACCGTTCTCATCGGAGAAGGCACGGTAAATGGTCCGAATCGCCAGGTCGAAGTCCTTCTCCTCGACACCGATAATGATGTTGATCTCGTCGCAGCTCTGCGAAATCATACGCACACTCACGCCGGCCTGGCCAAGCATGCCAAACAGATGGCCCGAGATGCCGGCACGGCCGCGCAGGTTACGGCCGACGGTCGCGATGAGCGCCAAGCCCTCGACAACCTCGATCTCGAGCGGCTCAACCTCCTGCTGAATGTCGCCCACAAGCGAGTACAGTGAATCGTGAACGTCCTGCTCCTGTACCACGGCGCCAAAGCGGTCGACGCCGGTAGGCATATGCTCGACGGAAACGTCATAGCGCTCGAAGACCGAAAGCGCGCGGCGCATAAAGCCGACGCGGGGCTTGGTGCGGTCGCGGGCCACGTTGATGGCGACAAAACCGCGCTTGCCGGTCACGCCGGTAATGATGGGCTCTGCCTCGCCCTCGTCGGCCGTCTCGCTAATGATGGTGCCGGGATCCTGCGGCGCATTGGTGTTCTTGATGACCAGCGGAATGCCTGCCTCGCGCACGGGGAACACAGCCTCCTCGTGCAGGACGCTTGCGCCCATGTACGAAAGCTCGCGCAGCTCCTCGT
>DAWDYI010000073.1:0-3669 GCA_052344885.1 Collinsella aerofaciens | reverse complement strand
CCTACTTCGGCCTCGCCCCGAAGCAGAGGTCGAGCGCGGACTCCGTGCGCCTCGGCGGGATCAGCGGGGCCGGCAACGCGCTCGTCAGGAGGCTGGCCGTCGAGGGGTCCTGGAGCTACGTCCAGGCGAGCCACCAACCGAAGCTGATGCCCAAGGGCAGCGGCGTCCCGCTCGAGGTGAGGATGCACGGGAGGAAGGGTTCCGAGCGCCTGCTCCGGCGCCGCGAGGAGATGCTCGCCAGGGGCATGCCCCAGGCGAAGGCGAACGCCGCCACCGCCGCCGAGCTCGTGAGGTGGCTGTGGGCCCTCGGCGCGATGTGCCGGGAGGCAACCGAATAGACATAGCCCCCGTCCCGGCGAGCCGGGCAGCCTTCGGGGATACCCCCGCTTTCGCTGGGCGCGCGGCAGCGGCCGCATGCGCGTAGTCAGACTTGGGGAGCCCCGCCGAAGGAGAGGATTGCGGGCCGCCGGAGCGGTATCCGCGGATATGAGACTGAGCCGAAGGCGTCGACGACATGCCGGGGGCGGACCGGGACGGGTTCAACGGCAGGCCCCGCCGACCGATTGCAAGCGGTCGGCGGGGCCATTGTGGCTCTTGACAGCGGATTGGGTCATATGAGCGAAAACCCGCCAGAGTGAGCAAGGTGCCTTGAAACGAGGCGGCATTGACCTTCTGGTCATGCCGCCGAAGTTGAAAGGCAGATTGCCGCTCTGGCGGGTTTGCAGCGTCGAGCCGTTACGCGGTTTGGTAAAACCGCGTAACCACTAGTTTGGTACCTTGACATTCATTTCTCATGCTCCTAGATTGGTTAGGCACAAAACAATTCCACTACCTAACTAAAGAAAGGAGCAACACTAATTCATGTGCGATGAACCTCTTAACCTTTGTTCGCACGAGCCCGGCGGCGACCCGTCACAGCCGGCGGGTGCACCCGAAGCGGTTAGCTCAGAAGACAAGCTTGCCAAGCGCATCCTCAATGGCCTGGGCTTTTGCGGCCATTACATGCATTTTCATGGCGGAGGCGTGTCCGGCAAGGCGCCCATCATCTGCCTGCTGGCCAAGCAACCCGGCGGCGAGATGTCGCAGCAGGAACTCGGCATGCACTTTGACCTCAAGCCGGGGTCGCTTTCCGAGATCCTGTCCAAACTCGAGCTCAACGGCCTCATCGAGCGCAGCCGTAACCCCAAGGATCGACGGCAGCTCACCATTCGCCTGACCGAAACCGGCCGGGAAAACGCCCGCATCGACCAGGCGGCCCGCATTCGCTTTAGAGAGCAGGCCTTTGGTGCCCTCACCCACGACGAGCGCGAGCAGCTCGCCGAAATGCTCGAGAAAATCCGTGTAACCTGGGAGGAACTGGATGATTAAAACCCTCATGGGCAGCATCCGCGACTATATAAAAGTCACCGTTGCCACGCCGTTGCTCGTGCTTGGCGAGGTGCTCTGCGAGATGCTGATTCCATTTATCACCGCCAACCTGATCGACGCCATCAAAGATGGCACCACCGTAGCCGAGATGCTTCCCACCGCGGGCTTTTTGGTGCTCATCGCGCTGACGTCGCTTGCTTTTGGCGCCGCTGCCGGCGTCACCTGCAGCCATGCGAGTTGCGGCTTCGCTAAGAACCTGCGTCACGACCTGTTCTACAAGATCCAGACGTTCAGCTTTGCCAACATCGATGAGTTCTCGAGCTCCTCGCTCGTCACGCGCCTGACCACCGATATCAACAACGTGCAGCAGGCCTTTATGATGATCATCCGTATCGCCGTGCGCGCGCCGCTGGTATTGATCTTCGCCTTTACCATGGCATTTATCATGGGCGGCAGCGTCGCCATGGTCTACCTGGTCATCATTCCGCTGCTGGGCTTTGGGCTGTTCTTTATCATCTTTAAGGTGCGTCCCATCTTCTCGCGCGTGTTCCACAAGTACGACGCCCTTAACGAGTCCGTCGAGGAAAACGTCACCGGCATGCGCGTGGTCAAGAGCTACGTGCGCGAAGACTTTGAGAAGGAGAAGTTCGCGACCGCCGCACGCGACGTCCAGATGGACTTCACCCGCGCCGAGAAGCTGCTCGCCTTTAACAACCCCATGATGAACATCTGCGTCAACGGCGCATTTGTCATCATCATCTACCTGGGATCCAAGCTCATCATCACGAGCCAGGGCACGCTGTTCGACGTGGGTCAGCTCTCCTCGATCTTTACCTATGGCTTCGCGATCCTCATGAGCCTGATGCAGCTGTCGATGATCTTTGTCATGGTGACCATGGCCGACGAATCGGCGCACCGCATTACCGAGGTGCTGGCCGCCGAGCCCACGATCGCCGATCCCGCCGAGCCCGTGCTCGAGGTTGCCGACGGTTCCATCGACTTTGACCACGTGAGCTTTAAGTATTCCGCGCATGCGAAGCGCCAGGCGCTCGACGATATCGACCTGCACATTAAGAGCGGCGAGACCATCGGCATCATCGGCGGTACCGGCTCGGCCAAGTCCACGCTTGTAAACCTCATCGCCCGTCTGTACGACGCCACCGAAGGCACCGTGCGCGTGGGCGGCATGGACGTACGCGACTACGACCTGGACGCGCTGCGCCACCAAGTGGCCATGGTGCTACAGAAAAACGTGCTGTTTAGCGGCACCATTGCCGAGAACCTGCGCTGGGGCGACCCGAACGCCACCGACGAGGAAGTCCGCGAGGCGGCACATCTGGCCTGCGCCGATGAGTTTGTCGATGGCTTCCCCAAGGGCTATGACACCTGGATCGAACAGGGCGGCTCCAATGTTTCCGGCGGTCAGAAGCAGCGCCTGTGCATTGCGCGTGCCCTGCTGCGTCGCCCCAAGATCTTAATCCTGGACGACTCCACCAGCGCCGTCGACACCAAGACCGACGCCAAGATTCGCGCAGGGTTGGCAAGCTATCTGCCCAACACGACCAAGCTCATCATCGCCCAGCGCATCAGCTCCGTGCAGGACGCAGACCGCATCATCGTCATGGAGGGTGGCCGTATCGCGCAGATCGGCAACCATGACGAGCTGCTCAAGACGAGCGAGATCTACCGCGAGACCTTCACCTCGCAGAACAAGATGTCTGCCGAGGGCGAAGAGGCCGTCGAAGCCGACACCGAGGCATCCGCAACACAAGCTCAGACCCAGGAAGGAGGCGAGGCACATGAGTAAGGCAACGACCGCCGAGCGCGCGCTCAACCGCAAGGGTGGCACCATGTCGCGCCTCATCAAGACGCTCTTTGGCTTCTACCCCGTGCTTTTGCCCCTCGTCGTCGTCGGCGTGGTGCTCTGCGCCATCATCAACTCCATCGGCGCGACCTTCCTTCAGAGCGCCCTGCAGATTATTAGCGAATCGTGGCAGTCGGGCGATTGGGAAGCTGCACAGCCCAAGATCGCACAGCTCGTGACCACCCTCGCCTGCATCTACGGCGTCGGCATCCTGTCCTCGCTGTTCTGGAACCGCGTCATGGCCATCGTCACGCAGGGCTCGCTCGAGAAGCTGCGCGAGAAGATGTTCAACCGCATGCAGGATCTGCCGATCCGCTACTTCGACACGCACCAGCGCGGCGACATCATGAGCCACTACACCAACGACATCGACACGCTGCGTCAGATGATCAGCCAGTCGCTGCCCAACCTGCTCATGACGACCATCGTCATCGTCA
>DAWDYI010000072.1:0-4107 GCA_052344885.1 Collinsella aerofaciens | reverse complement strand
GTCATGCGGACTCCAAACCGGACCTGATGGTCCAACTTTTTGTCCGCAGTCCCGATCCTGGGATCCTTTGCGGGCGGCGCTGCGCTCGACGCATGGGGTCCGCGCCGCCATTTCTTGCTGAGCATCGTCGGCACGCTCGCAACTGGCACGGCAATCATCGCCTTTGGTAGCGCGACCGGCGTCGTCCTGCTCGGCGCGGTGTTTCTGGGCTTTACGATGGGATTCGCCCAGCCCATCGCCACATCCTATCCGGCTTACCTCACCGACGATCCTGTCGAGCTCAAAGACATCAACTCCGCCATCGCCATGTTTTCAAACGTGAGTATCATCGTTGGTCCCACGCTGGGCGGCTTTGTCGCGGCGGCTGCGTCGTCGCGTGCGGTGTTCGTGCTTATGATGCTCTTTACCGTGCTGGCGTTCGTCGTCGGTTGGGGCTTTAGGCCGCAGACCAGCCATGTCGCCGGGCATGCGGATGCCGATTCGACAGAGGAAGGGGAGCGTGCGGGACAAAGCTCCAACCCCAGCACGTCCGCCCGCGCCACCTTCGCAGCCAGCATCAAGACAGTCTTCACCAACAGCGTCCTCGCGCTACTTTTCTGCATTATTTTTCTCTCGAACTTTGGCTACGGAGCCTTCGATCCGCTCGAGTCGTTTTTCTATCGCGATGTCCTACGCGTCGGCGTTGAGTGGATGGGCTGGCTCTCGTCGGCTTCGGGCGTGGGCGCGGTGCTGGGTGCCGTGCTCGCGCTCCGCTTGCCGCCGCACCTGGTCAACCTTAAAACGCTGCTCGTGGCGCTTATGTCCGTGGGCCTGGGAAGCCTGCTCTATGTGGGGACGCCGTACGTGGGCGTGGCCCTCGTCGGCCAGATCGCCCTGGGCATAGCTTGGGGTGTCGTCAACCCGCTCCACAACACCATCGTGCAAACGACGGCTCCGCTCGAGCAGCTTGGCCGCGTCAATTCGGTCATGGGCTTTGGCAATATGTTCGCCGGCGTGGCCCCTCTGGCGGTTGCACCGTGGCTGGCGGCAAAATTTGGCGTACAACAGACACTCGTGGGGGCGGGCATGGCCGTGACGGCGGTTCCCGCTGCATTGCTGCTGTTTGGACGCAATCACTTGGATCGTGCCGTAAAGCGGTAAAAAACCATCACAACATTGGTCGCGCGCGCAGACGTGGTGTAAGAGTGTCCTGAGGTCCGTCGCTGCAAGTCCCGATGTTACTCCTTCTTGAGACCGCGCTTCTCGACTATCTCGTCCACTATCTCCCTGGCGCGCCGCCCGAGCGCGCGGCGCCTCCCCTCCGTCGGGGCCGGCCTGTCCGCGGGCTCGGCGAAGCCCTCGGCGGCCGAGGCCTCGGAGAACACGCGCTGCTGGGACCACTGCCCCTCGGTCTCCATGAGGCTCGCGCACGTCAGGCGCAGCATCGACTCCCTCGAGGGGAAGGACTGCACGACCCTGTAGCGGCGCTTGATCTCGCGGTTGGCGCGCTCCTGGACGTTGTTGGTGCGGAGCTTGGCCCAGTGCGCCCTGGGGAAGGCCGTGAACGCCAGCGCGGAGTCCTCGGCCCGCTCGAAGACCTCGCCGGCCCTGGCGGACACCGACGCCACCCAGGGCGCCGCCTCGGCCCACACGCAGCGCGCGAGGTCGGGGTCGTCCTGGTAGACCGCGGCGTGCACGAGGTCCCTGACGGCCGCCTTGGAGTCCTCGGGCCTGCCCGAGCAGGCGCTCTGGAGGTTGCGCTGCAGGTGCGTCACGCAGCGCTGCCAGGCGCAGCCCTGGAACAGGCGCGAGACGGCGGCCACGAGCCCGGCGTGGCTGTCGGAGACCACGAGGCGAACGCCGGCCAGCCCGCGCTCGCGCAGCCCGCCGAGGAATGCCGCCCAGGAGTCCTCGCTCTCGGTGTCGACCACGTCGCAGCCCAGGAAGTGCTTGCGCCCGTCGGCGCCCAGCCCGATCGCGGTCACGACGCCCTGCGAGACGACCGACGAGCCGACCCTGCAGCTCATGTAGGTGGCGTCGAGCCACAGGTAGCAGCACGGCGTGCCCGAAAGGTCGCGGCTGCGGAACTCCGCCACCTCGGCGTCGAGGTCGGAGCAGGGGCTCGAGACCTCCGAGCTCGACAGCGAGGATATGCCCAGCTTGGACGCCACGCGCTCGACCTTGCGGGTGGACACGCCGCACACGTACATCTCCTGCACGATGGCGGCCACCGAGGTGTCGACGCGCGACCATCGCGCGAGCATGCCCTCGGGGTAGTAGGTGCCGTGCCTGAGCTTGGGTATCTCGAGCTCCACGTCGCCCACGGCGGTCTTGAGCGACCTGGGGCGGTAGCCGTTGCGGCTGTTCTCCCTGCCGTCGCTGCGCTCGTTGCGGCTCGCGCCGCACATCTGCTGGGCCTCGGAGTCCATCAGCGCGTTCATCACGCCGCCCAGCACCCTGCACGCGAACTCGCGCGCGTCGCCGCACTCCTGCCAAAGCCTCGCCGCCTCGAGGGCCTCGTCGCGGCCGAGGCGCAGTACACTCTCTTCTTGGGGCATCGCCTTTCCTTCCATTCGTCACCTTCATTACTCCAACGACGAATTCTAGGCGGTGTCCCCTCCCTTTCAAGAAAGAGAAGAGGCGGGGCATGCCCCGCCTCTTACACCACATCTCTGCGCGCTACCACAACATTCGATGAAAATCGCGATTTTGCCGAAAAACGTCGAATGTTGTGATGGTTTGGCCCGTAGACGCCGCGATCACCGCAAAGGGGCCAGGCACCTTTGTGGTGGTTTTTGCTTTGACGGGCCGCGCCTGTGCCTTGGTATACCATGTACGCCGTTTGCAAATACACCCCACACCGCCGCACAACCCAGAAAGGCCCTTATGGACACCACCTTCAGCCACATCAAAGCCGTGTTCTGCGATATCGACGGTACGCTGCTCACGAGCCAGCACACGGTGTCCCCGCGCACCGTGGCGGCGATCCGCGCCCTGCGCGAGCGCGGCGTGCTCTTTGGCCTGTGCACCGGGCGCGACGCCCACGCGACCGAGGCCATGTACGAGCTCTGGGGCATCGAAGGCCTGGTGGACGTACTCGTGGGCTGCGGTGGCGCCGAGGTCATCGACCGCGCGCACGACATCAACGAGCTGAGCTATCCGCTGCCGGGCGAGACCATCGCGCGCATCTGCAAGCACATGGCGGACCTTCCGGCAACACCCGTCTGCCCCCGAGACGGCGTGTTCTACGTGCCCGAGAGCAACGCGTGCGTCGAGCACCTGTCGCGCGTCGATGGTGTGCCCTACCAGGTGGTCGACTTTGCCGAGTTTTTGCGCGAGCCGCAGCCCAAGGTGATGTTTACCATGGCGCCCGAGGTAATGCCGCGGGTGATTGAGCGGGCGTCGACGTTTGCCGATAACACCGTTAAGGCGGCCGCTCTGCAAACCACGCAGCGGCTCTACGAGTTCATGGATCCGCGCGTGTCCAAGACGCGCGGCCTTGTGCGCGTAGCGGAGCTCAACGACATGGAGCTCCAGGACATCTGCGTGTTTGGCGATGCGGACAACGACACCTGCATGGTGGCTGACGCCGGCGTGGGCGTGGCCATGGCAAATGGCAGCGATGCCACCCGTGCCGCCGCCGATTTTGTAACCGCGAGCAACGACAAAGACGGCATCGCGATCTTTATCGAGGAACATCTGCTATAGCGCCGGGGGGGAGAACCACCGCAAAGGGGGCAGGCTCCTTTGCGGTGGCCTCTGGCGATTTGGGTGAATTGATATCTAAAATCTGCGCGAAAATTCAAATAACATTGTCTGAACATCATGCTTCTAACCACCGAGGGGTTAAAGATATTCCCATCAATTTGGTAGTCTATTCCTCCCGGTTAATGACCTACTGTTCACGGTCGATTTTCGACCGTTCGCAGGATGTCTGCTCTTGAGCAAAATGTTGTGCAAATAAATAAAATGCTATTAAAAAATGATAACTAGCTTAATTACCAGTAGAAATAGATATTTCATAGCGAATAAACGAAGGTAAATCCGAGCAAATGTCAAGCGAATTGAGAATTCGGGTTGATTTTCAATCTCAACGCAACAGCCTGAACGGACCCCGCGTTTCCGCAG
>DAWDYI010000071.1:0-4358 GCA_052344885.1 Collinsella aerofaciens | reverse complement strand
CGCGCCGCGCTGGGAAGGGCCGCGTAACGGTCCAAGAAATCGTCCGCAGTCCCATCACGAAAACGTTCATGAACAGGACGGCCAGCGATGTCGCGACGACCGAGGCATCGTCCGCATAGGTAAGCGTTCCGATGACGCCGATAAAGTAGCTGGTCTGAAACCCGGTGTAGATGAGAAAGCGCATCGCTACCAGGCGCTTGGCCTGCATGGACAGCGAAGGTTGAGGTTTTGAGAGAAGAGATGCGAGCATGGAGACTCCTTGTTTCATACGAATACGGGCGGTGGGTATTCGCCACCGTCTGTCAAATCAATCTATCCGCATGAAACATTAAGGACGCATCAGGACCCTTCTCTCCGTTTTTCGCTCAGTATGAACTACTTGGTAGATTGTAAGGCATGTCCCAACCATCTACCAAAGCAAAACCACCACAAAGGTGCCTGGCCCCCTTTGTGGTGGAAATGACGTTTGCCCAGATAAAACCTGCCAAAACAAACCTGTCCCTTTTTGGCAGGTTATGGCAGCGCAGCGAGCCGGCCCTTAAAGGTGATCTTGGATAAGATCACAGATGGCTCGGGCGTCGTTGATGTTGATGGCTCGGGTCGCAAAGCCGGCGTCGAAGGCCTGACGTGCCAGGGCTTCGTTGCAGGCAAGGGCCAGCGTGTGACCGTCGACCAGGTCGAGCGAGCTCTTGCCGCGCAGACGGTCGACACCGGAGCGCGCGACCACGATGTTGTCGAAGCCCTCGGTCTTGTAGCCCTCGATGATCACCACGTCGACATCGTTGTAGCGCGACAGCAGCTCGCGCGCGGGCATCTCGTCCTCCTCGCGCGTATCGGCGTACTCCGCCCAGCGCGTGGCGCAGATGAGTCCCACGTGCTTGGATCCGGCCTGGTGATGGCGCCACGTATCCTTAGCGGGCACATCGATATCAAAGCCATGATGCCCATGATGCTTGAGCGAACCCACGCGCAGGCCGCGGCGAGTGAGCTCGGCAATGACCTTCTCGACAAGTGTGGTCTTGCCCGAGTTTTGATAGCCGATAAACGCGATCGCAGGGACGGCCGGTGCCGGAGCTGCGGGCGCGACGGCGACGGATGCGCTCGCGGGTGCGGCACCGTCAGCGGCCACGGCCTCAACAGCAGCGGCCTGACGCTCTGCACGATTCCACACGCCCGAGCGGCCACCCTCCTTGTGCAACAGGCGCACGTCGACGATCTCCATGCCGCGATCGATGGCTTTGCACATGTCGTAGATCGTAAGGCATGCAGCGCTCGCTCCGGTCAGGGCCTCCATCTCGATACCCGTCTTGCCCGTCACGCCCGCCGTAACCAGTACGTGAAAGCCAACCTGCCCGTCCGTGCGCGCCGGTGCCCAGCCCTCGGGCACGTCCTCAGCCGGCGTCCCCGCCGGAGCGATGGGCGCAATGTCGCACTTGCTCTTGGTAATGAGCAACGGATGGCACATGGGGATGATGTCACTCGTGCGCTTGATGGCCATGATGCCCGCCACACGCGCGCAGGCAAGCACGTCGCCCTTTTTGGCGCGGTCCTGCAGCACCATGGCCTGCGTCTCGGGGTGCATGAGGATGGTGCCCTCGGCGATAGCAATGCGATGGGTCTCGGCCTTGTCTGACACGTCGACCATGCGCACCTCACCCCTGGCGTCCACGTGCGTCAGCTCGTCGCGACGGGCGTCGCGGGCGGGCTCGGTGGCAGCACTGGCAGTCGGCTGTGCGGACGCGTCGGCGTTACCAGCATTCGCCGCAGCCGTGCCTTTGTGGGCAGACATCGCGGCCCTGCGAGCGGCCTTGGTGGCATCGGCGTACCTGCTCTTGGCCATATGATCATCCTCCGATTTGGGACATAAATCGTTGCGTGCCCTCAATTATCGCGTGTTCCTGCGGTTTGTGGGCCACGGCATCGCGCCAAATCGAAAGTACCTGCATATCATCACCACGGCGCAGGGCGTCGCGCACCGAATACTCGGCATCACTGAACAGGCACGGACGCACGTTGCCATCGGCCGTCAGGCGCAGACGGTTGCAATTCGCACAAAAATGGTTGGACATGGCGCTAATGAAACCGACCGTTCCCGTCGCGCCAGGAAAGTGCCAATAGCGCGCAGGGCCCGCGCCGGCAGGAGCGTCGTTGATGCCGAGCGGCTCGAGCTCGCCCAGCCCCGCCGCGGCTGCCCCGGCATTGATGCGCGCCCGCAACTCGTCACTCGGCACGGTGTCGCTCGCGTCCCACAGCTCGGGATTGAGCGCGGGCGCGTGAGGGTCTACAGCACAATGTGAGCTCGTACGTTCGTCGCCAATGGGCATGTATTCGATAAAGCGCAGGTGGATGGGGCGGTCGACGGTCAGCCGTGCAAGGGCCGCCACATCCTGGTTGAGTCGGCGCACCACAACGCAGTTGACCTTAACGGGTTCAAAGCCCCAAGCCAGCGCCGCGTCGATGCCAGCCATGGTCTGCTCGAGCCGACCCAGGCGCGTGATTTTTCCAAACAGCGTAGGGTCGAGTGTATCGAGCGAAATGTTGACGCGGTTAAGACCGGCGTCTTTGAGCTGCGGCGCCAACTTGGGCAGCAGGGCACCGTTGGTGGTGAGCGAGATGTCCTCGATCTGCGGAATCGCGCGGATGTCACGAATGAGCGGAATGATACGGCGGCTGACCAGCGGCTCGCCGCCCGTCAGGCGCACGCGGCGAATGCCCTCCCCCGCCACCAAGCGCACAAAGCGGGCGATTTCCTCGGCACTGAGCAGCTCGTCGTGTGCACGGGGCGCCACGCCATCGGCCGGCATGCAATAGATGCAGCGGAAATTGCACTTGTCGGTAACGGCAATGCGCAGGTAGTTGATGTCGCGGCCAAAGCCGTCATGTTGCACGTGCCCGTCCACGCGGCCCTCCCCTCACGCGGCGTTTTATTCTTCGGAAAACATAATACCCCACGAGAGAATTATGCCGACACCCGTACGACAGGACAGGTCGCTTCGAGCAAGACCGGCTTCCCAAGCCCATCCTCAGCATACAAACCATCACAACATTCGATGCTTTTCCCGTTTTTGGCGATAAACGTCGAATGTTGTGATGGCTTGCCTGCCCACGGCACCCCGTAGAAGGACCAAAACGCCCCTAAAGGCCGCCGTCCCAGTGTCGAATCACGAATTCTCGCAGGTCGTTTTGACGTTTCTGGAACGCTTCGCTTCGGTCGCACTTAAGGCCCATAGCGAGCGCGATAGCGTTCATCGCCCGGTGCAATTGCAGCTGGTGGGCAAACTGAGTCCCGGTGAGGACGATCATCCTAAAGCCCAGCGCGCTCAGCACGGCCATACGCTCCGCATCCGACGCGCTGCGCTGTTTATCAAGATGGTCCGAGCCGTTGTATTCAATCCCTGTACCGCTCGCAGGCGCATATACGTCGATCTCGAAATACCCGGCCTTTGCGAGATACTTGAACTCGTTGGGAACATCGACCCGATGGTTGAGCTCGATCTTGGCATATCCCAGCCCTCCCTGGGAACGTTTCGCGACGACCATGATTGCGGTGGCCGTCTCCATGGGCGATCGCGCGCCATCGTGCACGCGCTTGAGCACGGCGGCCGCGCGTTTCACGCCTCGACGCGAAGGATTCTGCTCGCAAAAAGCACGCAGGTCGGCGACGGCATATCGCTGCGAGGCCTCGACATAATCATCGCTCGACAGATGGTTAAGGTGATACCGAGCACACACTTCAAATCCGTACTCAAGCTGCTCGAGCTCGCTCATCCACGAGCCCGCCTGGACAAGGCATATGGCCTCATCAACCACCAGAAGACCCTCTGCCACCTCGATAAGATGATCCGAAGGTATGGGCGCCCCAAACACATGGCGTCGGAGACCCGCCGGCCGAGAGCGTTCAAAATCGAAGCTAACCAGCGTATCAATACGGCCGAGTTCCTCTTGAGGAATACCAAGTGAGACCAGATAGTCGGCGACAATCTCGACCGCTGCAGATATCCTCAATCCCTTGGCATCGAGCCCCAATTTGGGGAGGCTCGCAGTCGGCTCCACCTCGCCAGCAAATGAGCCTTCGTCGTATAGGCTGCTTGCCCGTGAGAGCGGCTCTAACGGGCGCGCCGCGTTGTGGTACAGCCAGGCAGTCTTATGGGACAGGACGATCGGCAAGTCCATGAGCTCTCCAATGGGTCGGATAACCAACCTTATTCCCCTGCTCACGGATTCGCACACTTCCACGTACAAGAAAGCATTCCACCCGTACGAGCGACAGAAAAACCGTCCCAAAAATCGATGCTTTTCTTCAATATCGAGAAAAACATCGATAATTGGGACGGTTTAGGGCGAGGTGAGAGGTCGGA
>DAWDYI010000070.1:0-4503 GCA_052344885.1 Collinsella aerofaciens | reverse complement strand
GTCATGCGGACTCCAAACCGGACCTGATGGTCCAACTTTTTGTCCGCAGTCCCTCGATACGTCACACCATAGTCTTTTTCGTAGGTGAGCAGCGAAGACTCATGCGCGGCGATGGCGTCGACCAGACCCTCGACGAGCGCCGGGTTCAGGTATGAGCGGTCCGAAAAGCAGTAGAGCTCTTTGATCTGCGGAACGTTTTCATTTGTACGATTGAGCAAAATGTCCTCGGGCTTGGTGGTGGACTGGACCGCCACGACCTTATCCTCAAGATCGGCAAGCGTGTAGATATCGCTCTGGGGATCGACCGCGACCACCTGGCGGCTCGCAAGGTACGGGCCGGCCCAACGATACTCGTCTTCGCGACCCGTCATGCTAAAGCTGCCCATGACGCAATCGAGCTCGCCGCTCGCCAGTAGCTCGTTCTTCTTTTCCCAATCGATCAGCTGGTACTTTGGCTTGTAACCAATGCGGGCCAAAGCCTCGGTCAATATCTCGACATCCAGGCCAACGATATCGCCGTACTCGTCGGTATACACAAACGGCGGATAGAGGTCGCTGCCGACGTTAAGCGTCTTAAGATTGTCGTCCTTGACCTGCGAGGCATCCAGACCTTCTAATGCAGACGTCGAGGCTTCGTCATTACGCCCTGAACAGCCAGCTATCGCTACGACAAAGGCGCTCGCCACTGCAAGCGCGACAAACAACGAAATGGCAACCGAGCGACGGGGTCTTTTCATCGAGCTCCAGACGATCCTGTTTACAGACTGAAATGGTAAAAAATAATAGCAAACAAAACCACACGAGCGCCCAATGGTTACAGGCGTTTTACCATGCGGGGCCTTCCAGCCGACTTGGCAGAAGGCCCCACATGCAGTGCTCACTTACCGCGCATTAAAAACGTAGCGGTCCAGGCGGTCGCACGCTTCCCTTACGCGCGAAAGCGGCAGCGCCAGATTCACGCGAATGTGGCAGGGCCCGTGGAACGGGCGGCCGTCCTGATACCCCACGCCCACGCGCGCCCCCTCGTCGAGCAGCCACTGAATATCGCGGCCATGTTCGCGACACCACTCGGTGCAGTCCAGAAACACCATGTACGTGCCCTGAGGACGTGAATAGGACACGCCCTCAAAATGCTCATCCACGTAATCGCAGAAGTACTCGATATTACCGGCAAGCACCTGGTTGAGCTCGTCCACCCACTCGTAGCCCTGCGGCTGGTAGGCACCGATAAGCGCATGCATGGAGAGGACGTTCATCTCGTTGTAGTGGGTCTTGTTGGACACGGCGCACACGCGGTCGCGCAGCGTCTCGTTGTAGACGATGTGGTAGCTGCCGACCAGACCTGCCAGGTTAAACGTCTTGCTCGGCGCATAGAGGGCAACCGTGCGCATGCGGGCATCCTCGCTCACCGACTGCGTCGGGATATGCTTGTGTCCCGACAGGATGATATCGGACCAAATCTCGTCCGAGATCACCACGCAATCGTGCTGGCGATAGATGTCCATGGCGCGCTCGATCTCGTCGCGCTCCCATACGCGGCCGCAGGGATTGTGCGGCGAGCAGAACACCGCAGCATGAACGTGGTTTTGGGCGAGTTTGCACTCCATGTCCTCAAAGTCCATGCGCCACACGCCCTGGTCGTCGAGTTTAAGCGGGCTGTGGACAATACGATAGCCCGCGGCTTCGATAGACTTGGTAAAACCAATGTAGGTGGGGCTGTGGACCAGCACCGCATCGCCCGGCTGGACATACGCGCGCAACGTCGACACGACGCCGCCCAGCACGCCGTTTTCGTAGCCGATATGCTCCGGCGCCAGACCCTCGACGCCGTTGCGGCGGCTCTGCCATTCGATGATGCGGTCGAAATACTCGGGGCGCGGGTTAAAGTAGCCAAACATGGGATGCTGAGCGCGCTGAATGATGTGCTCCTAGACCGTGGGCACCGTGGCGAAATTCATATCGGCCACCCACATGGGAATGCGGTCGAAGCCCTCGTCGGGTGCGTTCGGAGCCATACCGGGGATCTCGCCCCAGGAGTCAACGGCGATGGAGTCCATGCCGTGGCGGTCGATAAGCGAGCTAAAGTCGTATTTCATACTGAACTCCCGTGCGAAGTGGATTGTTTTGGTAGGCGTTATTGTCCACCAGCACGGGCGATTTTGGCATGGGGTTTGGCGCTTAATTTGACGGGTGCGGACGAACGGCTGGTTAGTCTTGCGCGTCGTTGACGGCGACTACGGTTAGCTGGGTTTTATCGACCGTAAAAGATATGTCGAGCCCGGCAAAGGCCAGGTGATAGACGCGGTTTGGCTCGTACTTGCTGCCTGCGCGGCGCGGGTCTTGGCGAAGGACCTCGACCAGACCGGGAAGCTTTGCAGGCGGGACCATGTCTTGAAGAGCTTGCGGGAACTCAACATCGAGCTCTTGCCACGGAGCATCCTCAATCCAGCCGCCGGTCGCATCCGGGTGGCAGTCCGCAAACGGGACGTAGGGCTTGATATCGTAGATGGGCGTGCCGTCACGCAGGTCGGCCCCCAGCACATGAATGATGGGGCCATCGTCGGTGAGCTCGACACGATCGAGCTTGACGCAGGTAAGCCCAATGGGATTCGGGCGAAACGGACTGCGCGTGGCAAACACGCCCACGCGCTCGGCTCCACCCAGACGAGGCGGGCGCACGGTTTTCGACCATTTTGCGTTGGTGCCGGACCTGTCCTGCGACTTGGCATCGGCAGCTATGTCGTTTGCCGTGCCGCCGGGCGTTCCGTTTTCGAAGCGCCACAGCAGCCATAGGTGAGAGAAGGGGTCCAGGCCCTCAACTGCTGCATTGGAGGCAAATTCCGGCTCAAAAACGATGTGCCCCTGCAGATGGGGCGCCAAAAAGCTGTTGCGCGGAATGCCGAACTTCTGCGGCAGGTCGGTATGTATGTGTGCGATAGGTTCCATGCCGGTCATTGTACGGCATGGAGGCGTGGGGCGTTGCGCGCAATTCTTCGCCGCGGTCTCCCGTCGTGCAACCAACGGTTGCTTGGAAGGGCGCCTGCCGCCGCGTATGCTTAAGCCATCAACCAGCAGAAAGGAGCCGTTATGGCCTTTGCAGAAAAGCTCATTGCCATCCGTCGCGCCCATCACCTTACCCAAGAGCAGCTCGCCGCCAAGCTCTTCGTCACACGCCAAGCCGTCAGCCGTTGGGAGCGCGACGAGGTCACGCCGGGCATCGACATGATGAAGCTCATCGCCGCCGTAACCGGCGAGCCTCTGTCTCATCTGCTCGAGATGCCCGAGCACTATTGCCAGAGCTGCGGCATGATACTCACGCCCGATGACTGCGGCACCGATGCCACGGGCGCCACGACCGACCATTACTGCAAGTGGTGCTACGACCACGGTAAGTACACCTACGACACCACGATGGAGGCGATGATCGAGGATTGTGCCCCGCGGTTGGCGCAAAACACCGGCATGTCGCTCGACGAAGCCGTCTCGCTCATGGGCGCCGTCCTGCCGCAACTGGAGCGCTGGCGCACCGTGCAGGAAAACGAGGAGCGCTACGGTGCCGAGGCGCGGGCGCGCTATGGCGATGAGGCTATCGATGCAGCAAACGAAGCGCTGCTGGACATGGACCCCGAGACATGGAACGACATGAAGGAACTTGAACGCGCTGTTCTGGGCCAGCTATCGATCGCCATGGGCGATGGCGATGCGGACGGAAGCGAGGCTCGCAAGCTTGTCGCGATGCATCGTCGCTGGATTGCTCTCAACTGGGGATGCGAGCCCCAGAACGAAGCGTATCTCGGCCTCGCCCACGGCTATCTTGCCGACCAGCGCTTTGTTGACTACTACGACAAGCCCTGCGGCACCGGAGCCACGGCGTTTCTGGTACAGGCCATCGAGTCGTCGTTGACGCGCGCATAGACCGCGGCGGCTTTGGGTATTTCAATCAAAACTTCAACCGATTGGAGACCCATGGCTACTGATCACGAGCTCGCGCTATTCGTTATGACCGGCTGCCCGTATTGCTTAAAGGTCAAGCGTTTCCTTGCCGATAACGGCGCGACCATCCCCGAGCGCAATATCTCGACCGATTCCGATGCCGAACAGACACTCATCGCCGTCGGCGGAAAGCGCCAGGTTCCCTGCCTATTCATCGACGGCAAGCCACTCTACGAATCGAGCGACATCATCGCATGGGTACAGAAGAACCTGCTCTAGTACGCGCATCCCGTCCGTCCAAGGCCCCACCCCATACGGCCTAAACATGTACACCAACATCCAAAGTCGACATTTTTCGACATCTTTGGATGCTGGTGTACAGTTTTTTGCAGAGGTAGTCATTGGGGACGTTCTTAAATGACTAGTTGTTTGAGATGGCCTTTGGATTATGGTTGTTTGAGGCCGTCTGACGTCTCTGGGACGTACTCATTGGGGACGCACTTAAATGAGTAGGTAGGGTTGATTTTCAATCTCAACGCAACAGCCTGAACGGACCCCGCGTTTCCGCAG
>DAWDYI010000069.1:0-4603 GCA_052344885.1 Collinsella aerofaciens | reverse complement strand
GACACGCATAAAAAGCCTCCCATTTCTCATGTCCAAGAAATGGGAGGCAGTTCAGAATGGGCGGCGGAGGGTCTTATGCGGCGGAGGAGGCGTCGTCCTCGTCTAGGGCGGCGAAGAGCTTCTTGCCGTCGAGGAGACGTGTGGTGACGTTTCTCATTCGGCCAATCTCTACGGTACGCAACGTGTCATCGGCGCCTCGGGCGTCGTAGACCGTTCCCAGCAGATACGAGATGCCATCGCGCTGCCTGATGGCAAAGGGACGGAGTGTCATCCGTGCTGCTTCGGTTTCGCCACGCGTCGTGACGCTCGAAATATCAAAACTCACCGTGGTTCCGTGGTCGATGGCCTGCTCGACGAGCTCGCACGTGTCGATGCGCTTGATGGGCGTGCGTGTTGCCTTGGTAGCCTTGCTGCCTGCGCTTGGAGCAGGTTCGGGTGTATCGAGATAGCCGCGAACGTCGGCACTCGCCATGGCAACTAAGTGCTGCGCCATGCTCTTGCGGATGGCGATAGGCGTGGAGCGGTTGCGCATGACCATGCCGTGAAGCCGGATGATCTCCTCGTCGGTGAGTGGACGGGTCAAGAGCCGATACCCCACGCCGCGCTTGTATTCAATCTCATATCCGGCATGGCGAAGCGCGGAGATGGCGGTGTAGATGCTGCGCCGCGCCGCCGAGATGGGCATGCGGGCGGGGTCGTCGGGATGGGCGAGGCGCCGGATCAACTCATCGGAAAGCATGGCCTTGTCCTCGCCGGTGTTTTCGCTTAATAGTTGCAGGATGCGAACGGCGCGATAGGCTGCCATCGAGGCGGCGCCCCTCGTCGTGGTGTCGTAGGTTTCAACAGCGGCTTCGGTCATGGTGCCCACGTCCTTTCCGTTTTGGGTGGCGACGGTATGGAGCCTAGGACGTGGGGCTTTCCCAGGGGCGCAGGGCGCTCTGGGCGGTCGGTAGTCGTCGGCAAACGGCGGGTCGAGTTTTCAACAGCCCTGCTCAACTGACCAAAAACTTGCCAAAAGCTTGACGGATGCTGTTGAAAAAAGCGCCTCTCGACCGATGTCGAGAAGCGCTTATGCGATGAGCGTTGGCGTGTGGCGACGCGAGCTAGCGTCCGACGATTAGAAATCGGCGTTGCCCACGGTGCGCGGGTGCGGCAGGACGTCGCGGATGTTGCCCACGCCGGTCAGATACATGACCAAGCGCTCGAAGCCCAGACCGTAGCCGGCGTGCTTGCAGGAACCGTAGCGGCGCAGGTCAAGGTAGTACTTGTACTGCTCGGGATTCATGCCCAGGTCCTTGATGCGGGCCTCGAGCAGATCCAGGCGCTCCTCGCGCTGGGAGCCGCCGATAATCTCGCCGATACCGGGAACCAGACAGTCGGCGGCGGCGACGGTCTTGCCGTCCTCGTTCATGCGCATGTAGAACGCCTTGATCTCGGCCGGGTAGTCGGTCACGAAGGTCGGGCGCTTAAAGTGCTCCTCGGTCAGGAAGCGCTCGTGCTCGGTCTGCAGGTCGATGCCCCAGCTGACGGGGTAATCAAACTGGTGGCCAGCAGCGACTGCCTGCTCCAAGATCTCGACGGCCTCGGTGTAGGTAACGCGGGCAAAGTCGGAGTTGGCGACATGGTCCAGGCGCTCGAGCAGACCCTTGTCCACAAACTTGTTGAGCATATTGAGCTCGTCGGGACAGGTGGCCATGACGTCCTTGAGGACATACTTGAGCATGGCCTCGGCGTTATCCATGTAGTCGTTAAGGTCGGCAAAGGCCATCTCGGGCTCGATCATCCAAAACTCGGCGGCGTGGCGCGTGGTGTTGGAGTTCTCGGCGCGGAAGGTGGGACCAAAGGTGTACACGTCGCCAAAGGCCATGGCAAAGTTCTCGGCATTGAGCTGGCCGGACACGGTGAGGCTCGCATGCTTGCCAAAGAAGTCCTGGCTCCAGTCGACCTCGCCGGACTCGGTGAGGGGCGGATTTTTGGGGTCGAGCGTGGTCACGCGGAACATCTCGCCGGCGCCTTCGCAGTCACTCGTGGTGATGATGGGGGTGTTGACGTAGACAAAACCCTGCTCCTGGAAGAAGCGGTGGATGGCGGCAGCCGCGACAGAGCGGATGCGGAACACGGCGCGGAACAGGTTGGTGCGCGGGCGCAGGTGCTGCTGGGTGCGCAGGAACTCGACGGTTGCGCGCTTCTTCTGCAGCGGGTAATCCGGGGCGCTCGTGCCCTCGACCTCGATGGAAGTGGCAGAAAGCTCGAAAGGCTGGGGTGCATCGGGGGTCAGTTTGACGGTGCCGGTGCAAATGAGTGCGGCCGAGACGTTTTGATGTGCGATCTCGTCGTAGTTGTCGAGTGCCTCGCGGTTCATGACGACCTGCAGGTCGCGGAAACAGCTGCCGTCGTTGAGCGTAACAAAGCCAAAGTTCTTCATGTCGCGGACGGACTTGACCCAGCCGGCGACGGTGACGGTTTGGCCGCCGAGCGACTCGGCATCGGCATAGAGCTGCGCGATTTTGGTGCGGTTCACGTATCCTCCCATAACGGTTGAATGATAGTTATCCATACAGTTCGTTATTCTAGCAGCTCGGCTCATTTGGGCTATACAGATAAGGCATTGGCGGGATGGTTTTTCAAACGAAAAGCGTCCGCGGCCAAATGGTCGCGGGCGCTTGACGAGGTGCCTTTTGGCTGTGTGGCGCGGGGCCTGGCTACTTGGTCTTGGCAACCAGCAGCGGGTCGCCCAGCTTGACGAGCGGGTTGCCGCCGATAAGCGTTCCAGACTCGCCGACATGGTCGATGCTCTTAAGACGATCGAGCTCGGAGACGATGACGGTCACGATGTCCTCGTGACCAGCGGCCTTAATGGCCTCGCGGTCGAAGCTGATGAGCGGCTGGCCTGCCTTGACCACATCGCCCATCTCGACAAAGCGGGCAAAACCCTTGCCGTTCATTTCCACGGTGCCCAGGCCAACATGGATGAACACGCGCAGGCCGTCCTCGGTGATCATGCCGATGGAGTGGTTGGTGACAGTGGTGGCACCGATGCGGCCGTTGGCGGGCGCATAGATGGTGCCGGTAATGGGCTCGATGCCATAGCCCTGGCCAAGCATGCCCGAGGCGATCGTTTCGTCGGGAACCTCGTCCAGGTTGACGAGCACGCCGTTGACGGGGGCATAGATGACGCCTTCGCGGGTAGCGAAGCTTGCTGCGGGCGGAACGGACGCCTCGCCGGCCGAGGTGAAGGTGGACTTAAGCGAATCGAGCAGACCCATAGTTGCCTCCAACTTAAATAGGCGCATATCGCGCGTTTGGTTTGCCGGAAACGTTTCACATGTGTTTCGCGGCTTGGTCAACGCCCCTATTCTACGCTGCTCAACGATACCTCTGAACTGGGATTATGTGATATATCAGTTGAAGGGAAACTTATTGCCGGTGTGTTTCTGCTCCACGGGTTCAAGTGGGGTACGCTTGAAGGCGAAAAACAAGGGCGCATAATTTGCGCGAAGGGAGCACATATGATTGTCGAGAACCATGCGCTGTGGGGCGAAGAGCCGACCGAGGATTATTCGGCGACGTTTACGTATTTGGGTGCCGAGCCGTTGCCCGATAAACCGAATGGCCGCCGCCCCGCGGTGATTATCTGTGGCGGAGGCGGGTTTACACATATCGCTCCGCACGAGCAGGACCCGGTGGCGTTTGCATTTTTGGACCGCGGCTACCAGGCCTTTGTGCTCAACTATGTCACGAGTTCTACGGGTGACGTGAGCTTTCCGCACCCCCAGGCAGATCTTGCCAAGATGGTCGCCACGGTGCGCGCCAACGCCGACGAGTGGCATGTCGATCCTAAGCGCGTGTGCGTCGTGGGCTTTTCTGCTGGTGGCATGATTTGCGCCTCGCTGGCAACACAGTGGAAGACCGGCCCCTTTGCGGCACTTGCCGGGGCGCGTCCGGACGACATTCGTCCCGATGCCGTGGTGCTGGGCTATCCATTGCTCGACTTTGCCTATGTGCGCGACATACAGACGCGCGATCCGCGCATTGACTTGCGTGTGCCAAAGACGGGCGGCAAGACGGGGCGCGATTTGCTCAACGACTACCTGTCGATGGTGACGGGCGGCGAGGCAACTGACGAGCATCTGGCCGACATCTGCCCCACCACGCATGTTTCGCGTCAGATGCCACCGACCTTTGTGTGGGGCGTGTCCGACGACAAGACGGCGCCGATTGCGCAGGTCTACCCGTTTGCCCAACGCATGGCGGAGGAGGGCGTCGCTTGCGAGATGCACGTCTTTGACCAGGGAGGTCACGGCCTTTCACTCGGCAACGCCAACACCGCGGTCGACAACGAGGACAAACAGGTGGCGGTCCGCCCTTGGATTCGCCTAGCCTTCCGCTTCCTGGAGCGCCATCTGTAAGAGTCTCGGCATCCCAGCCCTTCAATAACTTGCGGTGAAATAGTTCCTATCTGGGGCATCAACCAGTCCATCCAGGAACTATTCCACCGCAACTTCGTTTTTGATGCCCCGCCCGGAAACTGCGTCCCAGTTTTGCCTTGGGACTGCGGACGATTTCCTGGACCGCTAAATCGCGGCCATCCCCAGCGACGACC
>DAWDYI010000068.1:0-4745 GCA_052344885.1 Collinsella aerofaciens | reverse complement strand
GACGCCATGCGCCAAACACCCGCCCGAACATCAACTATTCGGTATGGTACCCACGTTGCATCAAGCGCTTGCAAGGCATCGGTCAGCGGTCGCGCAGCCGGCGTCAGCGAATGTGACGAGCGGCTGCCGCTCAACCTTTGCCGTTGCCCACGCTCTGCAAGCGTGCCTGTCGCCCTTAGTAATCCACCGCAGCAGGACTGTTCATCCAGTCGCTCACGAATGCACCGTAACGGCCCTCGATAATGGCCTGGCGGGCACGCTGCATAAGGTTGAGCAGGTAGTAGATGTTGTGCATCGACAGCAGAATGCCGCCGAGCATCTCCTTCTGCGTGACCATGTGGCGGATGAGCGCGCGGCTGTAGCCGCCCGTGCACACCGGGCAGGTGCAGGTGGGATCGATGGGGCCGTCGTCGTGCGCAAAACGCGCGTTGCGGAAGTTGAGGCGACCCTCGCTGGAGAACGCCGTGCCCATGCGGCCGGTGCGCGTCGGCAGCACGCAGTCGAACATGTCGATGCCCACGCCCACACCGCGCACGAGGGTGGTGGGGTTGCCGACGCCCATCAGGTAGCGTGGCTTGTGCTTGGGCATGTACTCGCTTACGAGCGGTGCCAGGGTCTCGAACATGGTCTCGTGGTCCTCGCCCACCGAGTAGCCGCCGATGCCGTAACCGGGGAAGTCGCCGCACTCCTCCAAATGGCGCAGCGAGCGCAGGCGCAGATCTAGGTGCATGCCGCCCTGAACAATGCCAAAGAGCGCCTGGTCGTCGCGGGTATGCGCCTTATAGCAGCGCTCGGCCCACATACTCGACAGCTCAACGGCGCGCTCAACGTAGGCGCGCGTGGCGGGATAGCCCGGGCACTGGTCCAGCTGCATGCAGATGTCGGAGCCGAGTTTCATGGCGATTTCCATGTTGTCCTCGGGCGTCCAGAACACGTGGCGGCCGTCGTAATCGTTGACAATAAAGCGCACGCCCTCATCGGTGAGCTTGACCGCGTCGTTGTGGCTGAACACCTGGAAACCGCCCGAGTCGGTGAGGATGGGGCCGTGCCAGTTCATAAACTTGTGCAGGCCGCCCAGCTCGGCGATGGTATCCTCGCCGGGACGCATGGACAGGTGATAGGTATTGGCAAGCACGATCTGGGCGCCGAGCTGCTTGACGGTCTCGGTAGGAACACCCTTGACGTTTGCCTTGGTGCCCACGGGCATAAAGATTGGCGTCTCGATGTCGCCGTGCGGGGTGTGCAGCACGCCGGCACGCGCATGCGTCGTCGGGTCCTCGGCGATCAGGTCGAATTTAAAAAGGCTCTGGTCCATAAACTGGAACTCCTTGGTTGCGGTTCATACGCAAACCATTATACGGGCAACCCGCAAGAAGCACCGACTCGACAGAAACTGGCGCAAAGGGGTCATAGTCATTGGGATCATTTCCAACAGCCAAGGCAACGCCGATGCTCTGGCAATGCCAGCGAGCGGTCGCCAGGGCGAACAAATTGGCATGAAAAGAGGGCGGCATAGACCTTCTGGTCATGCCGCCCTCTTTGAATGACAAGTTGTCGCTCTGGTGACCGCGCAGCGTCGAGCTGTTACGCGGTTTGGTAAAACCGCGTAACCCCTACGGCCGCTGGCCCATGCCACCCTCGAGGGTGACGGTCTCGCCGTTCATGTACTTAAAGTCGGGACCGCAGAGCTGAACGACCACGCGGCCGATTTCCTTCTCGACGTCGCCGTAGTGACCAGCCGGCGGCATGTGGACGTTGGCCTTGAACGCCTCGGGATAGGCATCCTGGAAGTTCTCGAGCGCAGCAGTCCAAGCAAGCGGGCACACGATGTTGACGTTGATGCCGTCCTTGCCCCACTCGTTGGCGGCAACGCGGGTCAGGCCGCGGATGCCCTCCTTGGCGGCAGCATAGCTGCACTGGCCATAGTTGCCAAACAGGCCGGCGCCCGAGGCAAAGTTGACCACGGAGCCCTTGGTCTCCTTCAGGTGCGGATAGGCCTTCTGCATGTACAGATAGGTAGCATACAGACCGGAGTAAATGGCCAGGTTAAACTGATCCATGGTGTGATCGGCGATGGTCACGCCCGAGGCGCTAGCCTGAGCATTGTTGACGACGGCGTCGATGCGGCCGAACTCCTCAATGGCCTTGTCGATGACGTTCTGGACGACGGCCTCGTTGTCCTGACCAGCCGAGACATCGGCCTGAACAGGCAGAACCTTGACACCGTACTCGGCCTCGAGAGACTCCTTGGCGGCCTCGAGCTTGGCGACGTTGCGGCCGGTGATGACGAGGTTCGCGCCCTCCTTGGCAAATGCGATATCGATGCCGTAGCCGATGGAGCCAGCGGAACCGTCCTTAAGTGTGGCCTTGCCGCCGCCGGTGACGATCACGGTCTTACCAGTGAAAAGTCCCATACAAAGTCCTTTCAAATCGCGACGGGCACGCCCGCCGACTGCGCGTATCCAACTTCACGCGCCAAAAGCTGAGATGCAACTTTAGCGTGTTCAAGCAAAAATAAAAGACCGCGGTAGGCGAACGGCACCACGTAGTTCGGCGAAGGGATTGTCAAGTACAAACTGGATAAAACGGCCGAGTTATTGTTATCAGATCGAGCCATCGAACACGTTTTGAAACTTTGCTGCGGCGCGCGGGATGTCGGCGCGAGACCTTATCATAGGGTGACAAACAACGATGAGGAGCACATGCCTATGACAGACGAGCTGGACCCCCAGACTCAAGAGCATATTGATCATTCCGCAGACGCCGTCGACGACTGCGATACTCCTACCTGCGTCGACGCCTCCACCGATGCGCCCGCCACCGCAGATGCGCCCGCTGCCGCAGATGTGCACGCTGCCGCAGATGTGCACGCCGATGCGGATAAAGCAACAGACACAGACGATACTGTCGAGCATGACGAAAGCGAGCAGCCGGAGCCGAGCGATGCCGAACCCGACACAGACCCCGCGCCACAGGCGGCAGGCCCCATCGAGGTGTCTTCGGAAGAAGAGCTCGATGCCGTCATGGACTCCATGATGGATGCCGTCAAAGCGATGAAAGACGCCGTCGCCGATGCCGATATTGATGCCGAGGAAGAGGAGGCCGCCGAGGCGGCCTCGACCTTTGTGCCCGGCGAGACTCCGGTTGCCGACCAGGGCAGTACCATGCCCTCGTTTCTCCAGCTCGAGCACCCCACGATTGGCGCCGATGCGGTCGATCCGCACGCAGCAGGCTTTTCTGTGGTCGAGGGCGGTACCGGCAATATCGCCGCGCCGCAGACTGCCGATGCGGACGCTGCCGACACCACTCGCCCGACCGCCCCTCACTCCCCCGCCGCGAGCCGCGATCTGGGGACCGCTGTCTCGAACACCGCGAACGCCGTGGGCACCTTTATCGCCCAGGGCGCCTCGGCCATGCGCGAGATGAACGCCGCGAAAAAGGCACTTGCCGATGCCCGCGCCCACCTGACCGAACTTGAGCAGCGCATTGCCGATCAGGCCGAGGAACTCGAGACGCGCCAGGATATCGCAGGCCGCTACGACCAGATCGTCGCCGACCAGCGCCAAGCGATTGCTACAGCGCAAAAGGCCGCCGCGGCAGCCGAGATTGACCGTGATGCCCACGCCGCCAAAGCGACAGAGCTCAAGGGTCAGTTCGAACAAATGAAGACAGAGGATGACGCGACTGAGCTCCGCCTGAAGGCCGCGCTCGACGCCGTGGAGGCCCGCGAGGCAAGCTCTCGCGAGACCGGCAACCGCCTCGTTCGACGTCTTGAGGATTCCAAGCGCATCCGCGACAAGGTGAAGGCCGAGCGAGACGCCGGCATTGCGGCCGCACAACAAACCGTCGACGCCACGCGCGCCCAGCTCGAGACGCTGCGTCATGAGTATGCCGAGCTGCAACGCAATCCCTCGGCAAATCCCGCCAACTATACGGTGCGCACCAGCGAGCTCTCGATGCAGATCTCCGACACGGCAGATGCCCTGCGAAAAGCCGAAGAAGATGTCCCGCGCATCACCGCCGACCTTGAGCACTCGCTTGCCGCAGCCGAGCAGGCCGTCGAGCAGGCTCAAGCCCCCATTGCCGAAGCCAAACGCGCACACCAAGCCGTGACGACTGAGGCCGATGCCGCGCGCGACGAGCTGCAGACGGCGAAAACTGCCGCCACGACGCGCCAGCGCGAACTGCGCGAGAAGATAGCCGCCGAGGACAAGGCACGCCGCGACCAAGAGCAAAGCATCGCCAACGCCCAAGCAGATGCCGCACATGCACAGTCGATCATCGAGCAGGCGACCGAGGTGCATGACCATCCAGAGATCACTGAGTCGCTTGCAGGATCCTTGGCCCGAGACAAAGCCGAACACGCCGAGACCGAGCAAGAAGTCGCCCAGCTCGAGGCCACCGAGGACGCGGTGCGCGAGCGTACCCGCGACTCACGCATCAAATTCACTGGCGCCATCGTCTGCATCGTCGCCGTGATTCTGGCAATCATCCTGATCTGGCTGTTCGCGAGCAAGTAAACCAGCTGCCAAAAAACGCCTCAACTCAGTTGCGGTGAGAAAGTTTCTGTTTAGCCCCAAAAAGGCCAATTCAAGAACTATCTCACCGCAACTTATTTAGATCGACGCAAGGCAACCTATCCCTCTTGCACCGATCTCTTGACATAAGGACTGTCCCCAGGTGCCGGCACAGACGATATGAGCAGGACATAAAAACATTGAGAGCCCCTGCTGCATGAAAGACCG
>DAWDYI010000067.1:0-5393 GCA_052344885.1 Collinsella aerofaciens | reverse complement strand
GCGCCGCGCTGGGAAGGGCCGCGTAACGGTCCAAGAAATCGTCCGCAGTCCCCTGGCGAAAAATGGGACGGGCCCCAGATTGCCCATGCGCGCAAAAGTGCGTCTCGGCAATCTGGGGCCCGTCCCCTTTAATATTTATAAATATGCAGGTCAGCGAGGTGCTAGCGATGTGCCAGCGGATGCGCCGCCAGATAGACCTCGGTCAGTTGCGTACGATCGACATGCGTGTAGACCTGCGTGGTCGATATATCGGCATGTCCCAAGATCTCCTGTAGCACACGGAGGTCTGCGCCGCCCGCAAGCATATGGGTGGCAAAGGAGTGACGCAGCGTATGGGGATGGAGCCCCACCAGTCCCACCTGGCGCCCGTAGCGCTCACAGATGGCATGGATGCCCTGGCGCGACAGACGGCGGCCGTTCTTATTTAAAAAGACCGCCGAGGTCTCGGTTCCGCGGGCATGGGCCGCCAAGCGAGAACGCCCCTCAGTTACATAAAGCGTCAGAGCTCGCGCCGCGCTTCCTACCAGCGGGGACAGGCGTTCCTTCGAGCCCTTACCACGAACGAGCACAAAGCCATCGTCGATATGGATATCGCCCACATCGAGCCCCACCAACTCGCTCACACGCAAACCGCATCCGTAGAGCACTTCCAAGATGGCATGGTCGCGCAAGCCCATCTCGCCCTCGGGGAAGTCTTGATCGAGCAGCGCCGAGACATCCTCCACCGATAGATACTCCGGCAAACGCTCAGCCTTTTTAGGCAGGCGCAACGCCGCCGTTGGATTTTGGGCCACAGCCCCATCGCGCACCAAAAAGGCATGCAGGCCCTTCACGGCCGCAAGCGCACGCTCCACCGAGGCATCCGAATAGCCCCCATCGCGACGGTCGGCGACAAAGCCCTCCACGACCTGACGGGTCACCTCTTCAAAAGACACAATACCCGCCCGCTCCAGATAGGCGCAGTACGTCGTCAGGTCACGACGATAGGCCGCAATCGTGTTGCGCGCCAAACCCCGCTCGACCGCGAGGTAATCGAGATACTCCCCCGCCGCCACGGCGAGCGACGAGGGAGTAGCTTCGGTATGTTCCTTATTCGCCGGCACCCTTAGTCCGTAGCGAGGTTCATGGGCGTCACCTGCAGACGGTCGACACCCTCGTGCTGGCCGATCGAAGCGCGCACGAACTCGCGGAACAGCGGCTGCGGGTTGGTCGGGCGGCTCTTGAACTCGGGATGAGCCTGGGTTGCCACATACCACGGATGCACGTCGCGCGGCAGCTCGACCATCTCGACCAGGCGCTCGTCAGGCGACAGACCCGAGATAACCAAACCGGCGTCCTCGAGCTGGTCGCGGAAGGCGTTGTTGAACTCAAAGCGGTGACGGTGACGCTCGTAGACGAGTTCCTCGCCATATGCCTCGCGAGCAAGGGTATCGGCGGCGAGCTTGCACGGATAGGCGCCCAGGCGCATGGTGCCGCCCTTCTCGGTCACGTCCTCCTGCGAGCTCATCAGATCGATGACACTATACGGGCCATCCGGATCGAACTCAGAGGAGCTGGCGCCGGCAAGGCCGACGACATTGCGCGCAAATTCGCACACGGCCACCTGCATACCCAGGCAAATGCCCAGATACGGAATCTTGTGCTCACGGGCAAACTCGGCCGCGAGGATCTTGCCCTCCAGGGCGCGCTTGCCAAAGCCGCCGGGGACCAGGATGCCCGAGGCGTCGCCCAGAACCTCGGAGACATTCTGCTCGTCGAGGCTCTCGCCGTCGACCAGCTGGACGTCCACATGGCGATCGTAGAAGACGCCCGCATGGTGCAGGGCCTCGATAACCGACAGGTACGCATCGGGCAGCTGCGTGTACTTGCCCACGACGGCGATCTTCACCTTGTCGGCGTGATGGTTGGCGTGATTCTGTTTGCGCAGGAACTCGTTCCACTCGCTCATGTCGCGCTCACGCGGGTCCAGACCCAGGCGCTCGCAAATGCGCAGGTCAAAGTCCTGCTCGGCAAGCAGCTGCGGAACATCGTAAATGCTCGCGCAGTCCTCGTTGGTAAAGACGCAATCGGTGTCGACGTCGCAGAAGCTTGCGATCTTTCCGCGGATAGCGTCATCGATATGGTGGTCGGAGCGCAGCACGATAATATCGGGCTGGATGCCAAAGCTGCGGAGCTCCTTGACGGAATGCTGTGTGGGCTTGGTCTTGACCTCGTGGGCGGCGGCGATATAGGGAACGAGCGACACGTGGATGTAGCAGACGTTCTCGGGGCCGGCCTCCTTGCGGTACTGACGGATGGCCTCGACAAACGGCTGGGACTCGATGTCGCCAATCGTGCCGCCCAGCTCGGTGATGACTACATCGGAGCCGGTCTGCTCCTCGATGCGGCGGAACTTGTCCTTAATGGCATTGGTGACGTGAGGAATCACCTGCACGGTACCGCCCAAAAAGTCGCCGCGACGCTCGCGGGCGATCAAGCTCTTATAGATGGCGCCGGTCGTAAAGTTGGAATCGCGGGTCAGGTTCTCATCAATAAAGCGCTCGTAATGACCCAGGTCCAGGTCGGACTCGTAACCATCCTCGGTAACGAAGACCTCACCATGCTGGAAGGGGCTCATGGTACCGGGGTCGACGTTCAGATACGGATCAGCCTTCTGCATCGTTACTTTGTAGCCACGCGACTTGAGCAGACGGCCCAGCGAGGCCGCGGTGATACCCTTGCCCAGAGACGAAACCACGCCACCGGTTACGAACACATGCTTGGTCATATTGAGTTACCTGCGCTTCCCGTAGAAGTTGTTTATCCACATCTTACGGGTCTTCATTGTAATACTCGCGCCGCGGACCGTTCGCAATTTTTCTCGCGTGAGATTGCATTTCTCAATCTTGAAACAAAACGCCGCCCGGTTTCCCAGGCGGCGTCGCTATGGCAAGGGTTACATGCTTCTATCGATCAGAAACCTCGTCCTCAAGCATTTCTTGAACGAGCATGCCGGTACGGACGCCCTCAAGATACCACTCGCCACGTTCGGTGAGGCAAATGCCATTTGCAAGCTGACCGCCGTCGTCGCTATAACGCGAGACGACATCAATCATGCCTTCGGAATCCAAGCGATCGATTGCGGCGCGGGCACGATACGGCGAAACCCCCACGCGCTCGGCAAGCGTTTTGCGCGAGAAACCATACGGCCCGCCATTGTCTTCGGTTTGCTGGTCGATCTCCATCAATACCAGCACCTCGACACGCTTCATATCGTTGACACTCGCACGACCCTTGCCCGCCATAGCAGCCTCCTCAAACCGAGCACGAGCATCTAACGCGCCGTGCGCGACCGACACACCTCACGATGGCAGGTAATATCCATCATGCGGCATCCCGCTAAGGATGAAACAGTTACGGTTATTGTATACCGCTCAAATTGTTTCTAGGCAGGTAAACAGCTACTTTTCGCCGAAATAGGCGCTTTATTGATCAAAAAGCCGTACCGGGCGCTAACCCGATACGGTCAAAATGCAATGCAATTACCGCGGTGCTTCAAACTTAGCGATGGAAGAAACCGCGGCGCTCAAACTTGGGCTCGCAGCACACGTTGATACCCAGTTTGCGCAGTACCGTCTCGTCCGTCGGCGAGATAATCACGCTAAAGAAGGCATCGCAACCGCGCAGCTGCTCCAGGCCCGAAAGGACGCGAGCGGCCGTCTCACTCGTGGCCGAGGTGATCGACAGCGCCATAAGCGTCTCGTCGGTGTGGAGGCGCGGGTTTTTGCTGCCCAGGAAATGCGTCTTGAGCTTGCTGATGGGCTCGATCGCTTCATCGCTAATGACCTCGAGCTCAAGGTCGACGCCCGAGACATGCTTAAGTGCATTCATGATGAGCGAGCTCGCGGCGCCCAGGCGCGTGGAAGTCTTGCCGGTCACCACGGAGCCATCGGGCATGACCATGGCACCCACGGGACCACCCGTCAGCTGCTCCCTGGTGAGGGCTGCCGAGCGCGCCGGTGAGTAGTTCTTATCGATGCCGGCTTTCTTCATAATAATCTTGAGACGGTCGACTTGCTCATCGCCCACGCCGGTACGGCGCACATTTTCGACCGCGGTAAAGTAGCGGCGGACGATCTCCATCTTGGAAGCGTCGCGGCAGGCATCGTCATCGGTGATGGCAAAGCCGACCATATTGACGCCCATGTCCGTAGGGCTCTGGTAGGGGCTCTTGCCCAGGATCTTTTCCATCAGGGCACGGACTACCGGGAAGGCCTCGACGTCGCGGTTGTAGTTGACCGTGGTCTTGTTGTAGGCCTCAAGGTGGAACGAATCGATGATATTGGCGTCGTCGAGGTCAGCCGTGGCGGCCTCGTAGGCAATATTGACCGGATGCGTCAGAGGAAGATTCCAGACAGGGAAGGTCTCGAACTTGGCATAGCCGGCGGCCGTGCCATGCTTGTGCTCGTGATAGAGCTGAGACAGGCAGGTGGCAAGCTTGCCCGAGCCAGGACCGGGGGCAGTGACCACGACGAGCGGTCGGGTGGTCTCGACAAACTCGTTCTTGCCGTAGCCATCGTCGGACACGATCAGATCGACATCGTGCGGATACCCCTCGATGGGATAGTGCAGCTTGGCGGGAATACCGAGCGCGTTCAGGCGGTTGCGGAACACATCGGCAGCGGGCTGGCCGGCGTACTGGGTGATGACCACAGCCGCGACAGCAAAGCCGTTGCCGCGAAACAGGTCAACCAGGCGCAGCACATCCTCGTCATAGGTAATGCCGAGGTCACCACGAGCCTTGTTTTTCTCGATGTGGTTCGCGTTGATCGCGATGATAACCTCGACATCGTCGGCGATGCTCTTGAGCATGCGGAACTTGCTGTCCGGTTCAAAACCCGGCAGCACGCGGCTCGCATGATAGTCATCGAACAGCTTACCGCCAAACTCCAAATAGAGCTTGCCACCAAACTGCGAGATGCGCTCCTTAATGTGAGCAGCCTGCAGCTCGATATACTTCGCGTTGTCGAAACCCTGGCGCATGTATGGCTCCCGTCCCGTTTCCAATTAATGTTCTAGGCGATTATAACGGAGCCCGCCCTCCCCGATACCCAGACCATCAACAGGCACCAACCAAACATCCGTCAAACCTCTTGTCGGACATATTTGGTGCAAACTAACCTGACCCCATTGCACCGCCCCATAACACCAACAATGGCAGCGCCGCAGGTGGAGCAAAAGTCAGCGAAAGCCCGCCAGAGCGAGCAAGGTGACGTGAAAGAGGAGGGCATAGGCCTTTTGGCCATGCCCGACGATTGAACGTCAGATTGCCGCTCTGGCGGGCTCGCAGCGTCGAGTAGTTCCGGCGTTTGGCAAAACGCCGGAACAATCAGTGTTCGATCCAGCAGCGAAGC
>DAWDYI010000066.1:0-5457 GCA_052344885.1 Collinsella aerofaciens | reverse complement strand
CCGGTCATGACACCGCCGACACCGTTGATGGGGATATCGACGGCCTGGGCAACCTCCCAGACCATGCGCACGGCGATGTGATGACACAGCGGGCCCGAAAGGCCGCCCTTGGGCTTTGCAACGCGGGACTTGCGGGTATGGACGTCGATGGCCATGCCCTGGATGGAGTTGATGACCGAAAGGCCGTCGGCGCCGGCAGCCTCGAGGGCCTTGGCGATCTCGGCGACGTTGACCGGCGCCATCTTCACGAACAGCGGCTTATCGGTCACCTTGCGGCAGGCAGCCATAACGGAAGAGGCGCCCTCGGGCGTGGAGCCCATGGCGGCACCGCCGGCGGCGATATTGGGGCAGCTCACGTTGATCTCGTAGCCGGCAGCCCAGGGGCACAGCTCGACATACATCTCGAGTGCGCGGACAAACTCGTCAACGGAGTGGCCGGCAACCTGACAGATGACCTGGCAGCCGTCCTTGGAGAGCTGCTCGAGCCACGGACCGGACTCGCGAGCAAAGGCGGCCACGCCGGGGTTCTGAAGGCCCACGGAGTTGATCATGCCGCCGGGAATCTCAGCCATGCGGGGCGCGGGATTGCCGGGCCAGGGCTCGGCTGCGCAACCCTTGGTGGTGATGGCGCCCAGCTGGGAAACATCAAAGAAGTTCTGGAACTGCCAACCGTAGCCAAAGGTACCGGCTGCGGTGTTGATGGGGTTTTGCATCTTGACGCCGCCGAAATCGACGGCCATGTTCACGGTACCCACTAGAAGACCACCACCTTGGAAGCATCGAACACGGGGCCGCACATGCAAGCACCCTTCATACCGTCGACCGTCTCGACATTGCAGGTGTTGCAGGCGCCAAAGCCACAGCTCATCATGCGCTCGAGCGACACCTCGCAGTACGCACCGGCCTCGGCGGCAGCGGCGGCGACTTTCTTCATCATCACAGCGGGGCCGCAGCTGGCCACATAGTCGTAGCCGCCCTCGCCGAGCAGCTCGGCTGCCGGGTCGGTGCAAAAACCGTGCGTGCCCAGCGTGCCATCATCGGTGCAAACGTTGACCGTGGCGCCCAGCGCGCGGAACTCATCAACACCCACGGCCTTGGACGCGGTGCCAAAGCCCAGGCACACGTCGACGGCCACACCCTGCTCGGCAAGCTTGTCGGCAAGGCACAGCACGGGCGGAACACCGATGCCACCGGCGACGAGCAGGGCCTTCCTGGTGCCCTCGGGTACCATCCAGCCACGGCCACCGGGGCCCAGCAGGTTAGAGGTGGAGCCAGGGCCCATCTGGGACAAACGACGGGTATCGTCGCCCACGACGGCGTACCACAGCTCGACGGTGCCGGCCTCGGCGTCGGCGCGGTAGTAGCTCAGGGGCACGCGAAGCAGCGAGGACGCATCGCCGGGTACGGCGATGTTCACAAACTGACCGGGCTTGAGCGCACTTGCAAGCTTGGGGGCCGAGATGACGAGCGAGAAGATGCCGTCGGCAATCTCCCGGTTCGAGACGACCTCGAAGTCGTGCATGCGTGCAGTGGAAGGTGTGGGCATAGACGCTCCAATCCCCCATGCGGTTGCATGGTCCAAACTAATAGAAAGCGCGGCACCGCAAGGGCGCCGCGCACAAAAGCGATAAGGCTATGCTAGCAGATGCAGCCGTCGGCAAGCGTCTGCTTACCGCCGACAAACACATCGGTGGCACGACCGGTGAGCGTGCGGCCGGCAAAACCGGAGTTCTCGGCGCGCGACTCGTAACCGTCCTCGCCAACCGTCCAGGTTGCGGAGGGGTCGAACACGGTCAGGTCGGCAACGGAGCCCGCCTTGACCTGAACCTGGTCGAGACCCAGGATCTCACGCGGCTTGATGGCCATGAGCTCGACCATGCGGCCCATGCTCATCTTGCCCGTGTTGACCAGCTCGGTGAGTACGAGCGACAGCGAGGTCTCGAGGCCGATCATACCAAAGGGCGCAAGCTCGAACTCGCGGGCCTTCTCCCACGGGGTGTGGGGAGCGTGATCGGTGACGATAGCGTCGACGGTGCCGTCGATGACGCCCTGACGGATGGCCTCGGCATCCTCCTCGGTACGCAGCGGCGGGTTGACCTTGAGCGAGGTGTTGTAGGTCTCGTCCAGGTCGTTCTCGGTCAGGAACATGTGGTGCGGGGTGGCCTCGCAGGTAACCTGAACGCCGGCGGCCTTACCGGCACGCACGAGCTCGAGACCATGAGCGGTGGAGATGTGCTGAATGTGCAGCTTGGCACCGGTCAGCTTGGCGATCTCAATGTCACGGGCGATCTGGAGCTCCTCGCCGGCAGCCGGCCAGCCCTCGAGAGCCAGACGGGTCGAAACCTTGCCCTCGTTGATCTGGCCGTGGCCGACCAGGTCCTCGTCCTGGCAGTGGCTCATAAAGACCTTGCCGAACATCTTGCCGTAGTCCATGCAACGACGGAGCATGCCCGCGCCCTGCACGCCGCGACCGTCGTCGGTGAAGGCGACGGCGCCATGGGCGACCATATCGCCCATCTCGGACATGGCCTCGCCCTTAAGACCGCGGGTCATGGCGCCCGACGGATAGACGCGGCAGTGACCGACCTCGGCAGCACGGGACTTGACGAACTCCACGACGGTGCCGTTATCGGTGACGGGATCGGTGTTGGGCATGGAGCACACGCCGGTAAAGCCGCCCTTGGCAGCTGCGCGGGTACCGCTCTCGATGTCCTCTTTGACCTCGTAGCCGGGCTCGCGAAGGTGAACGTGCATATCCACCAGGCCGGGGACGAGGTACTTGCCGGAAAGGTCGCGGACCTCGGCTCCCTCGACGGCGAGATTCTCGCCGACCTCGGCGATCTTGTCGCCGTCAATCAGGACGTCAACGACACCGTCAAGCTCGACGGACGGGTCGACGACGTGGGCATTCTTAAGAAGCAAGGCCATTATCGGCACCTCCAAGCAGCAGATACAGGATAGCCATACGCACGCAGATACCGGCGTAGACCTGCTCCAGGATGACGGAGCGTTGCGGGTGGTCGGCCATATAGGAGTCGAACTCGACGCCGCGGTTGATGGGGCCCGGGTGGCAGATGATCGCGTCGGGCTTCATGAGCTTCTCGCGGTCCTTGGTCAGGCCGAAGAGCTTGTGGTACTCGCGAATGGTCGGGAACGGGGCACCCTCGAGACGCTCCTGCTGCACGCGCAGCATGTAGACGACGTCCAGCTCGGGCAGGACGGAATCGAGGTCGCTCGTCACGTGGTCGCAACCCAGGACCTCGGGCGACGGCGGCAGCAGCGTGCCGGGGGCGACGGCGTAGGTCTCGCAGCCCATGATCTTAAGGGCGGGGATCAGCGAGCCGCACACACGGGAGTGCGCGATATCGCCGACGACGGCGACCTTCAGACCGTGGAAGTCACCCTTGTGCTCCCAGATGGTGTACAGGTCGAGCAGGGCCTGCGTGGGGTGGTTGTGCTTGCCGTCGCCGGCGCAGATGACGCTCGCGGGCGAGTTCTGCGTGACGATGTAGGGAGCACCGGCGTGCTTGTCGCGCACGACGATGCAGTCGATCTTGTAGGCATTGAGGGTCTCGACGGTGTCGACGAGGCTCTCACCCTTGACCGTGGAGGTCGAGGAGCCGCCAAAGTTAAGGCTGTCGGCCGAAAGACGCTTCTCGGCGAGCTCGAAGGAGCTGCGGGTGCGCGTCGAGGGCTCGTTGAACATATTGACGATGGTCTTGCCCTTGAGCGTGGGGACCTTCTTGATCGCACGCTCGTTGACCTCGGAGAACGCCTTGGCGGTCTCGAGGATGAGCTTGATATCCTCTTCGGAGTACTCGGTAATGTCGATCAGGTGCTTATGGTTGAACGCCACGGTACTACTCACCTCCCAGCGGCGCGGAGCCCACGTGGGAACCCGGCGCGACGTCGTTAATCTCGACGGCGGTGTGGCCGTCGACTTCCTTCATATATAGGTGCACGTTCTCCTCATGCGACGAGGGAACGTTCTTGCCGACAAAGTCCGGCGAGATGGGGAGCTCGCGGTGGCCGCGGTCAACGAGGACAGCCAGCTCAATGCGGTTCGGACGGCCCAGGTCCATGACGGCGTCGAGAGCGGCGCGAATGGTACGGCCCGTATACAGGATGTCGTCCACCAGCACGACGCGCTTGCCGTCGACGCTAAAGGGAATGTTGGTGGCGTGGATCGCGGGAGCGAAATTGGTCGCATAGTCATCGCGGTAGAAGCTGATGTCGAGGCTGCCGAGCGGAACGTCGACGCCCTCGATCTCCTTGATCTCCTCGGCGAGCTTCTTTGCCAGAAGGTCGCCGCGCGTGACGATGCCGACCAGAGCGAGGTCTTCACAGCCCTCGTTGCGCTCGAGAATCTCGTGCGCGATGCGGGTCATCGCTCGATTGACGGCGGTCTCGTCCATGATGACCGCCTTGGGGGAAGTCGTGCCCATCGATCTCCTTCCTCACATGTCTTGGCTGCTGACACAGTCAAAAAAATAGATGCCCGACCGCTTAAAGCGGACCAGACACCCACAGGAAGGGCTGCTCTTTGTGCAGCTATGTAATTCCATGTGGGTATCTCGTACCCCTTTAATGGTCATGGGATAGTGTAGCCAACCTCGAGCTTAATTGCGAGCATAAATACAGAGCAATCCGTAAACGGAGCCCAAAGCTCAATAAACCTATATATTTGTGGGACGAGCTTGAAAACGCACGCACGAGCTGGCATAATCCCCTCTGCTGCACGCAAATCGGATCTACGTCCAGGGCCGTGGCGTGAGCACTATCGCCAAAAGAGGAATATCTCTGTGTAGATTGCGCACAGGGAGCGACTTCTGTGCTATAGTTCAGGCTTGTTTGTTAACGCGACATGTTCGTTTGTCGCCCAAGGAGGGTCAGTTATGTCCAAAGTTTGCGAAGTTTGCGGTAAGCACCCCGTTGCCGGTCGCTCCATCAGCCACTCTCACCGCGTCACCAACCGTAAGTTCCGCCCCAACATCCAGCGCGTTTACGTCGTCGTCGATGGTCACCGTCGCAAGATGAACGTTTGCTCCACCTGCCTCAAGTCCGGCAAGGTTGCGCGCTCGTAAATAAGGTCTTACCAACAAGTACCTCGGACTCTCCGGGTCAAAGACCTCGCGTTCACATAGAACTTACCAAAGGCGCCCTCCCCTACGGAGGGCGCCTTTTTGCACTCATTGGGGACAGACTTATATGAGGGTTTGCAGATGTCAAAGGGATCATAGCGCAGCTGGTATGCCTTGTAACTAACGGTACGCCTCGAGCGAGTCGGACGCACCTTACACGGGATTGAAATGGATGTAATCGAGTAGCTGCACCGCCTGTGTGTCCGACTCAACCGCGACCCGCGAATAGCGATTATCAAACAGATGTCCCGTTTTCCCATTGGGGACTGCGGACGATTTCTTGGACCGTTACGCGGCCCTTCCCAGCGCGGCGCGA
>DAWDYI010000065.1:0-6379 GCA_052344885.1 Collinsella aerofaciens | reverse complement strand
GAGAACGGCAAATCGATGCCTTCGGTTGATGCTTGGCTGCGCGAAGCCAAGGCCGATGTTTCGGCGGCTGATTGTGGGATGTACCTGACACACAACGGTGTGGTGCGCGCGACGCCCAAGGCCGAAGTGCGCGGAGTCGAGACCGATGGCGTGGCGCCAGGCCACAAGGTGGGCGGCATGGTGTTTGGCTTCGATGCCGAAAAGGTGCAGGCCGCTATCGAGGCGACGCGCACGATGCCGGGTATCGGCTATGTGCGCGTGTGGCTGGCGAGCGGCGAGCTTACCGTGGGCGACGACATCATGCTCGTGCTCATTGGCGGAGACATTCGCCCGCATGTGGTCGATGCGCTGCAGTCGCTCGTCGGCACCATCAAGAACGAGTGCGTGAGCGAGGTCGAGCGCGAGGCGTAAGGCCTCGTCGGCAATCCGAGTCTGTCTATAGCGAAAGCCCGCCGGCAGTTCATGTAGATCTGCCAGCGGGCTTTGATGTGTTGGAGCTATTTTGCTCTGGCGTTTGCTACACGCGTGTGGCGTCCTTGGGGCTCATGGTCATACTCTGAAAACGGTTCTCCATATATTCGTTATCGAAATGCTTGTCATAGAACTGTGCGACGGGAATATTTCGAACGGTTCCGTTGACGCGCTGATACCAATAGTCGAGCGATTGCAACGTCATGACGCCGTCGATCAACATGACGGCGGTCAGGATGACGGTAGCAGAGTAGCGGCGTTTCCATGGAATCATATTGATGAGCTTAAGCAGGTGCGGCAGCAAGACCTTGATCCAGATGAGGCCACCCAGGCCCCACATGCAGGCAAACGGCGTGCATGTGCGTCCCCCGGTCAATACCGCGATGGGATCGGGCATGCCGAATAGCCTAATGTGTGAATAGCTCCACGACACCACGCCAAATGAGGTCTGCATAAACCAGCCTACAAACACCTCGAAAGCGCCGCCGATCAGGGCACTTACCAGGAAAATGATCAGAGGATTCTTTTTATAGAAGCGGTTGAGCGCCATGGTCATGAGCACCGCGCCAAATCCGTAGATGGGGCTAAAGGGGCCAAATAGCATACCGGCACGGTCCTGATAGACGCCGGGATCGACGACGACCATATGCCAGACTTCCTCGAGAATGAGACCTAACACGCTGCAGACGAAGAATACCCAGAACAGGTTGAAGTAGTTGAGCTTGATGTAGCCCTCGCCGGTTTCGTCGCGGCCGAGCATCCCCTCGGCGGCGGCATCGCGGTCGAGCATCTCTTGCAGACGGCGCTGCAGTTCGCGCTCCTGGCGTAGCGTGGGGTCGACGGTGGCCGACAGCGCAATGAGGATGACAAGCTGGACGGCGGGGCGCAGCAGGAAGGGTCCGATGCCCTGGAGCATCACGTCAACTAAAAGCTCGACGACGGTAAACGCGATAAGGATGTAGGAAAGACGGGCGGCGTTGCGGCGCTGGTTCTTGATGAGGTCCAGGCCAAAGATGATCAAGATGACGGCACTGGCAGCCGAGAGCATGATGCCGGCGACGATAAGGCCGACTGCGACGAGCGTGTTGTCGCCGAGGTTGGCGGCGGCGTTGCCGTTGATGAGCGCGGTGATGACCTGCCACATAAAGGCGCCGACCGACGGGAGCGTACCAACACCGGACAGGATGCACAGGACGGCATACACCTTAATGATGAGGGGGATCTTCTTGACCTCCGTGACGCTGGGGACGCTGGGGTCGAGTTCGTTTCGATCCATACATAACCTTTCTCGTTTTGCTGTAGGTACAAGGATACGCCGCCGACCTGCTAAAAGACAGGACAAACGACCCAATTGCAGCAATGTAAGCCCTAGCGGTGGACGAGACGCGTCGCGACGGAAGCATGCGGGATCGTCGGCCCCGAGGCGGTTGCCCAATAAAATGTTTGGCTGCAAAACGGATTATAAGCTCGGTGGGCTTTTAAAAAGCGCTGTTCATGCGCGGGAGTGCTTGTCTTGCCGTGCGTATAATAGGGCAGGTAACGCCAAATAACGAGGCTCTGAGGGGATGCCATGTCTCAAGAAACCATCCGCGCGGCCGAGCGTGCCGCGGGACAGGTGAAGACCATGTCGACGTATGATCCGGACTCCGACCAGCTGCATGAGGAATGCGGCATTTTTGGTGTGTGGGCACCCGATCGCGATGTGGCTCGACTGACGTACTTTGGTCTGCGCGCGCTACAGCATCGCGGCCAGGAATCGGCGGGAATCGCCGTGGGTGATGGCGGCACGGTTATGGTTCGCAAGGACCTGGGCCTGCTCGACCGCGTGTTCTCCAACGCCGACCTGTCGACACTCTCCGGCCAGCTGGCCGTGGGCCACGTGCGCTATGGCACTGCCGGTGCCAAGAGCTGGGAGGCCTCTCAGCCGCACCTCTCTACCATCAATAGCGTCATTATCGCGCTCGCGCACAACGGTACCCTCGTCAACACCGACGAGCTGCGCCGCCAGCTGATCGAGCTGGGCGTGCCGTTCCTTTCCAATTCGGATTCCGAGGTCGCGACTAAGCTTATCGGTTACTTTACTCAGCGTACAGGCCATCTACGCGAGGGCATTCGCAAGACCATGGAGCTCGTGCGCGGCGGCTATGCCATGACGCTCATCAACGAGCAGGCGCTCTACGCATTCCGCGATCCGCACGGCATTCGCCCGCTCGTGCTGGGCAAGCTGGTGGACGAGGGTCTGGACCAAGCCGATGCCGCATCCGTTTCGCAGCTGCCGTCGCAGGACGGCGCCGCGACGGTCGACGCCACCACCCATGTCACCCGCGCCGGCGGCTGGGTCGTTGCTTCCGAGACGTGCGCGCTCGACATTGTGGGCGCCGAGTATGTTCGTGACGTCCGTCCCGGCGAGATCTTGCGCATCAGCGCCGAGGGCCTTGTGTCCGAGCAGGGCGTGCCTGCCGCCGAAGAGCCTGCTAACTGCATCTTTGAGCAGGTCTACTTCGCTCGCCCCGACTCCATCATGAACGGCAAGAGCGTCTACGCCTGCCGTTATGACATGGGTCGTCAGCTGGCACACGAGGAGCCCGTCGAGGCCGACCTGGTCATCGGCGTGCCCGATTCCGGCCTGCCGCCCGCGGAGGGTTATTCGCACGAGAGCGGTATTCCCTTTGGCGAGGGCCTTATCAAGAACCGCTACGTGGGCCGTACGTTTATCGAACCCACGCAGGAGCTGCGCGCCATGGGCGTGCGTATGAAACTCAACCCGCTGCGCGACAACATCGAGGGCAAGCGCCTGGTCGTCATCGACGACTCCATCGTGCGCGGCACCACCATGGTGCAGCTCGTCAAGATGCTACGCAACGCCGGCGCCAAGGAGATTCATATCCGCATCAACTCACCCGAGGTTATCTGGCCGTGCTTCTACGGTATCGATACCGACGTGCAGTCGCAGCTTATCAGCGCCAACAAGACGGTCGACGAGATTTGCGAGTATATCGGCGCCGATTCGCTGGCCTTCCTTTCGGTCGAGGGCCTGCTTAAGGTCATGCCCAAGGGCGGTTACTGCGATGCGTGCTTTACCGGCCGCTACCCCGTGGCGATTCCCGAGAGTTTTGGCCGCGACAAGTTCATGGAGGGCTTTAAGCCCCGCAACCTGGACAAGCCGCTGCACTTTGATGACGACGCCGTGGTCGAGAAATACGACGACCGCAGCTGGGAAGAGGAGCACGGCGAGGCCTAAAGCCTGCCATGTAGGGACAGGTTTATTTTGGTAGGTTTTACCTGCTGTTTTGTTGATATGACGGCGCGCGTTGTTATGGCGCGCGCCGAAATGAACGCAACTATGAGCACCGTTTGGCGCCCGGGCGGCGGACGGTAGTGGGAGAGGAAGGCTCAGATGAGCGACAGCAAGCATGTGACGTATGAGGATGCCGGCGTCGATACCGCCGAGGGCGGCCGCGCCGTCGACGCGATTAAGCAGATGGTCAAGGACACCAATCGCCCCGAGGTTATCGGCGGCATCGGCGGCTTCGGTGGCCTGTTCTCGGCTGCCGCGCTTAAGGATATGGAAGACCCGATTCTGATTAGCGGTACCGACGGCGTGGGCACCAAGCTCGTGCTCGCCCAGATCATGGATCGCCACGAGACGGTGGGCCAGGACCTGGTCGCTATGTGCGTCAACGACATTCTGGCTTCGGGCGCCGAGCCGCTGTTCTTCCTGGACTACGTTGCCATCGGCCACATCGAGGCCGAGCACATGGCAAAGATCATCAAGGGCGTGGCCGATGGCTGTAAGCTCGCGGGCTGCGCGCTCGTGGGCGGTGAGATGGCCGAGCACCCCGGCGTCATGGCTCCGGCCGACTACGACCTTGCCGGCTTTACCGTGGGCGTCGTCGACCGTCCCAAGATGCTCGACCCCGCAAACGTCCGCCCGGGCGATGTGATCCTGGGCCTGCCTTCCACCGGCGTGCACTCCAACGGCTACTCGCTCGTGCGCAAGGTCATCGGCGTCGACGGCATTAAGCCGGGCACGCCCGAGGCCGCCGCTAAGGCGGAGGAGCTGAGCCGTCCGCTCGAGGAGCTCGGCGGTGCTTCGCTGGCAGACGCCCTGCTGGCTCCCACGCGCATCTACGTCAAGCCGATTCTGGAGCTGCTGCGCGGCGGCGCTCCGGTGCACGCCATTGCCCACATCACTGGCGGCGGTATTACCGAGAACCTCAACCGCGCGCTCGCCGACGACGTCGACGCCGTGGTCACCCGCAACGGTGCCGAGATGGGCTGGGACGTTCCTCCCGTCATCACCTACGTGTCGCGCCAGGCCGAGCTCGCGCCCAACGAGGCATGCAAGACCTTCAACATGGGCGTCGGCCTGTGCCTGATCGTCGCTCCCGAGGACGAGGCCGCGGTGACCGAGGCCCTGGTCGCGCTGGGCGAGAAGCCGTTCCGCGTGGGCGAGTGCGTCGAGGGCTCCGGTAAGGTCGTGTACTCCGATGAGCGCTAACGAGCAGATGGCTGCTGCCGAGGGCCTGGGCTTTGTGCCCTACACCCGTCCGACCGGCACCGATACGGCCGAGCCGCTCAAGATCGGTGTGCTCATCAGCGGTTCGGGTACCAACCTGCAGGCGCTGATCGATCTGATCGCCGCCGGCAAGCTCAACGCTTCGATTGAGCTTGTGGTGTCGAGCCGTCCTTCGGCTAAGGGTTTGCAGCGCGCTGAGCGCGCGGGCATCCAGACGCTCACGCTGTCCAAGGATGTCTATGCCGACCCCATCGCCGCCGACGAGATCATCGCGCACGAGCTGCTCGAGCGCGGCTGCGAATATGTGGTCATGGCCGGTTACATGCGCATGGTGCACACGCCGCTGCTGGCGGCGTTTCCCAACCGCGTGGTCAACTTGCATCCGGCACTGCTGCCGAGCTTTACCGGCGCGCATGCGATCGACGATGCCTTTGCGCGCGGCGTCAAGGTAACCGGTGTGACCGTGCACTTTGCCAACGAGATCTACGACAACGGCCCCATCATCGCCCAGCGCGCGCTGGCTGTCGAGGAAGGTTGGGATGTCGACACGCTCGAGGAGCACATCCACGCGATTGAGCACGTGCTGTATCCCGAGGTTGTTCAGATGCTCGCCGACGGCCGCGTCCACGTGCTGGAGAGCGGCAAGGTCGCAATTGACGCGCCTCGCGGCTAGCGGCGCACAGTACAATTTAGCCGAGTAGTCAGGGTGGTCATTGGCGCCAAGGCGCGCGTGGCCACCTTTTGTTTTGGGTAGTCATCGGGAACGGGCTTTAACGACTGGTCATTCAAGAACGTCGCAGATGACTAGGTGAGAGAGGTGAGCGCATGGCGGATAACGAAGCGCTGTTTACGCCTGAGCTGGTGTTTTTTGATTGGGAGTGTGCGACGCCGGATGAGGTGTTCGCGCGGCTCGAGGGCGAGCTTGCACCACGTGGCTACATTGCATCCGGTTGGCTCGACGCCGTTCGCACGCGCGAGGATGCCTATCCCACGGGTCTTGCCATGCCGGCGGCAAACATTGCCATTCCGCATACCGATCCGGGGTTTGTGGCCAAGCCCTATATCGCGGTGGTGAAGCCCGCCGCGCCCGTGACATTTAACGCTATGGCTGGCATGGGCGCTCCGGTGTCGGCGCAGATCGTCATTAATCTGGGCATCGCCGAGCCGGGAGGCCAGGTCGAAGCCCTGCAGGCGCTCATGAACATCTTTATGGACGCCGATGCCGCAGCCGACGTGCTCGGCCAGACCACGTCCCAGGGCATGGTCGACGCCATCCGCCGCCACTTCTAAGGTGGGGCTGAGTCGGCACTTGGGGACTGTCCCTAACTGCCGGCTGGGGACTGCGGACAAAAAGTTGGACCATCAGGTCCGGTTTGGAGTCCGCATGAC
>DAWDYI010000064.1:4257-6736 GCA_052344885.1 Collinsella aerofaciens | reverse complement strand
GCGCGCCCGCCAAGCCCGCATCGTTCGATGCGTTCGACAACCCGCTGGCAAAGATGGCCGATGGTCTGGTCGAGCGCTACATGGCCAAGATGGACGTGCTCGATTACGGCGGAGCCAAGGACGAGGTCATGGAGCTCATCCATGCCGCCAACCACTACATCGAGGACTCCGAGCCTTGGGCACTTGCCAAGGACGAGGCCAAGGCTGACGAGCTGGCGTTTGTGATCTACAACCTGCTCGAGGCCATCCGCATTGCCGCCCACCTGCTGATGCCGCTCATGCCTCAGACCTCTGCCGAGGCCCTGCGCCGCCTGTCCTGCGAGGACGAGGCCGCGACCGACGACCTCAAGGGCATTTGCGCTTGGGGCCTGCTTGCCGGCGGTCAGCCTGTCGAGAAGGGCGAGCCGCTGTTCCCGCGTCTGGGCTAAGACGCAGCGCGCCATATCGGCAATTTGCTGTTTAGCTGTAAGGGCATGGCCGCCACGGTCCATGCCCTTTTGTTTCAAGACGCCGCCATCATGCTGAGGAGGCAACCATGACAACTTCGCCTTTGGCAAACCCCACGGCCACCAGGGAGCTGCTGGAGGAGTTTGGCCTTGCGACCAAGCATCGCCTGGGCCAGAATTTCCTGATCGACAACCATGTAATTGAGCGCATTTGCGAGCTTGCCGAGCTTGCAGGCGATGAGCGCGTGCTCGAGGTTGGTCCGGGCGTTGGTACGCTCACGCTTGCGCTGTTGCAGGAGGCGGCGTGCGTCACGTCGATCGAGGCCGATCCCGAGCTCGAGCCGGTGCTCGATGCTCACGCCGCCGACTACGCCAACTTCCGCTTTATCATGGGCGACGCGCTTAAGGTGGGCCCGGAGCAGATTGAGCAGGCCGCCGGCGGCGAGCCCACGGTATTTGTCGCGAACTTGCCCTATAACGTGGCGGCGACAATCATCCTGCAGTTCTTCCAGACGATGCCCGCGCTCAAGCGCGCCGTCGTCATGGTGCAAAAGGAGGTTGCCGATCGCATTGCCGCAGTGCCGGGCAACAAGACCTATGGCGGCTATACGGCAAAGCTCGGCCTGTACGCGCAGGTGACGGGTCGCTTTGAGGTGCCGCCGCGTTGCTTTATGCCGGCGCCGCACGTGGACTCGGCCGTCGTGCGTATCGACCGTGTTGACGGCGTGGTGCCCGAAGGACTCGATCGCGAATTTGTGGCCCGCGTGATTGATGCTGCATTTGCTCAGCGTCGCAAGACCATCCGCAATTCCATGAGCGCCAACGGTTTTGCCAAGGACGTGCTCGATGCCGCTTTTGAGGTTTGCGGTATCGCACCCACCACGCGCGCCGAGACGCTCGATGTTGCCGACTTTGTCCGTCTGGCCCGGGAGCTAATCCATGACGCCTAATGCCGAACGCGTGACGTTTACCAAGAAAAAGAAGACGGTTGCTTGTCCCGTGCCCTTGGCGCCGCTTGCCGACACGCATGCACATCTGCTTTCGTTTTGGGGCAAGGATGTGCCCGAGACGCTCGTGCGCGCCAAAGCCGCGGGCGTCGACCTGTTGGTGACGATGTTCGACCCCATTGCTGACAAGCGCAGCGTGGCGGACTATAGCGACTGGCTGGTGCGCGAGATTCTTCCGATGCAGGATATCCCGCAGATCAAGTATCTTGCCGGCGTGCATCCGTATGGCGCGCCGGACTATACCGACGACGTTCATGCACAGGTCGTTGCGGCACTTGATGACCCCTTATGCGCCGGTATTGGCGAAATCGGCCTGGACTACCACATGGACTATGACGACGATATCGCGCCGGCACCCCATAACGTGCAGATTGATTGCATGGCGCGCCAGCTCGAGCTTGCCGTGCGCCGCAATGTGCCGGTGGAGCTGCACCTGCGTCACGAGGACTCGGATGGGGAGCGCACCTCGCACGTTGATGCGTACAACGTACTGCGCGAGGTGGGTGTGCCCCAGGCTGGTTGTGTGCTGCACTGTTTTGGCGAGGACCGCGCCACGATGGAGCGCTTTGTGGATTTGGGCTGCTATATCGCCTATGGCGGTGCGGCCACCTTTAAGCGCAACGACGATGTGCGCGAGGCATTTGCGGCAACTCCACTCGATCGAATTTTGTTCGAGACGGATTGCCCGTATATGGCTCCGGAGCCCATCCGCGGTCTTGAATGCGAGCCCGCAATGATCTCCATTACGGCAAACACGCTGGTCAACGACCGTGTCGATCGCACGGGTGAGGACGCCGAAACAATCGTGCAAGCCGCTTGGGAGAATGCCTGCAAACTTTTTCAAAAATAGTTCTTGCGTTCGTGGTGGCGCTCCGTTATTCTAATTCCTGCACGCGGGCGTGGCGGAATTGGCAGACGCGTACGGTTCAGGTCCGTATGGGGGCAACCCCATGAAGGTTCAAGTCCTTTCGCCCGCACCATTAAATGAAAGAGCTCCCAGCAATGGGAGCTTTTTTGTTATGGGCC
>DAWDYI010000064.1:0-4157 GCA_052344885.1 Collinsella aerofaciens | reverse complement strand
CCCGCACCATTAAATGAAAGAGCTCCCAGCAATGGGAGCTTTTTTGTTATGGGCCCATCACAGGGACTTGAACCTGTGAAGGAGCGAGCGTAAAGAAAACGCGGAGCGTTTTTAGCGAGCTGGCGAGGACGCCGGCAGGCGGCCGAAGCCGGTGCGGATCCGCGAAGCGGATACGCGGACGTCCTTTCGCCCGCACCATTGATTGAAAGAGCTCCCAGCAATGGGAGCTTTTTGTTATGGGCCTCTTGTTGATGTCACGTTGCTGCTTCGTGCGGGTATCCTAGTGCCAACGTGTGCCTATCAGAGGAGAGACCATGCTGTTGTCCGGTATCATCGCCGCCCTTACCAGCCTTTTGATTCCCATCATCATTTTGTTGTTACTGCTTCCCAACGCCTGCTATGTCGTTGAACAGCAGCATGCCGTGATCATCGAGCGTCTGGGCAAGTTTAACCGCATCGTCAACGCGGGCTTCCACATGAAGGTGCCCGTGATTGACCGCAAAGCCGCCACGGTGAGTCTGCGCACCATGAAAAACGGTTTTGGCATCGACGTTAAGACCCAGGACAACGTGACCATCGGCCTTGAGGTCTCTGCTCAGTACCACGTGAGCTATGACATGGGCGCCGGCCCGGCAGATTCGGGTATCTACAAGAGCTACTACATGCTGCAGGAGCCCGTCGACCAGATGCGTGACTTCATCACCGACGCCCTGCGCTCTTCGATTCCCGTCTACACACTCGACGAGGTCTTTGCCAAGAAGGATGACATCGCCAAGGATGTCAACGCTACCGTTTCCGAGCAGATGGCCGCCTACGGCTTCACCCTCGTGTCGACGCTCATCACCAAAATCGCACTGCCGACCGAGGTCGAGAACTCCATGAACGACATCAACGCCGCCCAGCGCAAGCGCGCTGCGGCACAGGAGCTCGCCGAGGCCGACCGCATCAAGCGCGTCACCGAGGCGACCGCCGAGGCCGAGGCTATGGAAAAGGCGGGCGAGGGCATCGCCAACCAGCGCAAGGCCATCGCACTGGGTATCAAAGATTCGCTCGAGATCATCCAGGAGACGGGTGTCGGCAATGACGAGGCAAACCAACTGTTCATGTTTACGCAGTGGTCCGAGATGATGACGGAGTTTGCTCGCACGGGTAAAACCTCGACGGTCGTGCTGCCGAGCGACTTCTCGCAGTCGGCCTCTATGTTCGAGCAGATGCTGACCGCCGGCAAAGTTCAAAACGATTCGAAGGAGTAGACGCGCGTGAAATACACCGTCGTTTGCGTCGGTAAGCTCAAGGAGCGCTTTTGGAAGGACGCGTGCGCTGAGTACACCAAGCGCCTAGGCGCCTATGCCAAGGTGGATATCCGCGAGGTGGCCGATATCGACCCGGCTAAGGCGGGCGGCGTGGATGCCGCGCGCGACAAGGAGGGGGCGGCAATTCTTGCTGCATTGCCGTCTCGAGCGCATGTGATCCTGCTGGCTATCGAGGGCAAGGAGCGTTCGAGTGAGGAGCTCTCGGCGAGGCTCGACGATCTTATGCTGCGAGGCAGCAGCGACATCGCCTTTGTGATTGGCGGTTCGGACGGCGTGAGCGATGAGGTGCGCGCCCGCGCCGACGAGATGCTCAGCTTTGGACGCATTACCTTGCCGCATAACTTGGCGCGCGTGGTGCTGCTGGAGCAAATCTACCGCGCCTGCAAGATCAGCCGTGGCGAGCCGTATCACAAATAGGTCGGCAATACGAAACAATGGCGTGGGACAATAGCTTTCGTTTTGAAGAGCGTGTCTGAGAGGACTATGAGATATGAAGATTGGATTTGTCGGTTTTGGCAATATGGCGAGCGCTATGGCCGATGGCTGGATCGCTGCCGGTGTAGCTGCGAGCGACATGTGCGCCTGCGCGGGTCGCTACGACGCACTGGTTGAGCGCTGCGAGGCGCGCGGCATGGTCGCCTGCCACGATGCCGCCGGGGTTGTCGCCGCATCCGATATCGTGGTCGCTGCGGTCAAACCGTACATGATCGAGAAGATATTCGCCCCGCTCAAGGATGCTCTTGCCAAAAAGGTCGTTCTGTCGGTTGCCTGGACCTGGGACAGCGCCAAGTGGGAGCAGGTCCTGCCGGGCGTCGCGCATATCTCGACGGTGCCCAACACACCGGTTTCGGTGGGCGAGGGCGTCATCGCTTGCGAGAAGGCTTCCACGCTTAGTGATGAGCAGAGCGCAGTGGTGCTTGATTTGCTTGGCAAGCTCGGTGCGGTGGTCGAGCTCGATACGAGCCTGCTGTTTGTGGGCGGCACGGTTGGTGGTTGCGCTCCGGCATTTGTCGCCATGGCAATCGAGGCCCTGGGCGATGCGGCGGTCAAGCACGGTATCCCGCGTGCCGATGCCTATCGCATTGTGAGCCAGATGGTGCTGGGTACGGCAAAGTTGCAGCTTGCAACTGGCCAGCATCCTGCGGCGATGAAGGATGCCGTATGCTCGCCTGGTGGTGCCACCATCAAGGGCGTCGTTGCGCTCGAGGACGCCGGCATGCGCAGCGCCCTGGTCAAGGCAATCGACGCAACTCTCCAGTAAAACCGACCAAAAAAGACAGGTTTATTTTTGGCAGGTATTTTCTGCGGTTTTGTCCTTTTAGCGAAAAGCGCCCCGCAACTGGCTCAATTCCAGTTGCGGGGCGCTTGCGTTTGACCAGATAAAACCGACCAAAATAAACCTGTCCCTTTTTGGCAGGTTAGTCCCAGAAGCTGTCTTGATCGTCCTCGGACTTGGGGCCGCGGTCGACATACATCTTATGGGTGCGCTTCTCCATCACAAAGGCAAGAATCGCAAACAGTAGGATGCCGCCGGCGAAAAGGATGGCAAAACCGGTGCGGGTGCCAAACAAAAAGGAAAAAACTGCGTCCATTGGGTGCCTTCTTGCGTAGTTGAGTTGGGTCGTAAACGCTCATAAGTATATACTTGCCCATACATGTACAAGGTTGCAACCTAAATGGAATGTATATCGCCGGAGGATCTAATGCTTGATATCAAGTTTGTTCGCGAGAACCCCGATGCCATCGATGTCGCCATGGCTAACCGCCAGACGTCTTGGGATCGCGAGAAGTTCTTTGAGCTCGACGACGAGCGCCGTGCCGTCATCACCGAGGTCGAGGAGCTCCAGGCTACGCGCAATGCCGAGTCCAAGAAGATCGGCGCCCTGATGAAGGAGGGCAAGAAGGACGAGGCCGAGGCCGCCAAGGAGGCCGTGCGCGCCGTCAACGAGAAGATTGACGGTCTGGCCGAGCGTCGTACCGCCCTCGAGCAGGAGCAGTACGACTTCATGGCTCACCTGCCCAACATTCCTTGCGAGGCCACGCCGTACGGTAAGGACGAGGACGAGAACATCGAGCGTCGCCGCTGGGGCACCCCGCGCGAGTTCGACTTCGACTTTAAGCCGCACTGGGATCTGGGCACCGATCTGGACATCCTCGACTTCGAGCGTGGCAACAAGCTCTCCGGCAGCCGCTTTACCGTTCTCGGTGGCGCCGGCGCCCGCCTGGAGCGCGCCCTCATCAACTTCTTCCTCGATACGCACACCAGCCGTGGTTTTAAGGAGTGGTGGCCGCCCATCGTCGTCAAGCGTCAGACCATGTTTGGCACGGGTCAGCTGCCCAAGTTCGAGGACGACGCCTATCACGTCTCGGGCGACAACTTCCTGATCCCCACCGCCGAGGTCGTGCTTACCAACCTGCACGCCGGCGAGGTCCTCGATGCCGACACTCTGCCGCGTCGCTACACCGCCTTCACCCCCTGCTTCCGCGAGGAGGCCGGTTCCGCCGGTCGCGACACCCGCGGCATCATCCGTCAGCACGAGTTCGACAAGGTCGAGATGGTCAAGTTCGCTAAGCCGGAGGAGTCCGACGATGAGCTCGAGAGCATGACCGCCGAGGCCGAGTACCTGCTGCAGCAGCTGGGCCTTCCGTATCGCGTGATTAGCCTGTGCACCGGCGACTTGGGCTTCTCTGCCCGTCAGACCTACGACGTTGAGGTCTGGCTGCCGAGCTACAACGCCTACAAGGAGATTAGCTCTTGCTCCAACTGCGGTGACTTCCAGGCTCGCCGCGCCAACATCAAGTATCGCGACCCCGAGAACTTCAAGGGTTCGCGCTACCTGCACA
>DAWDYI010000063.1:0-7225 GCA_052344885.1 Collinsella aerofaciens | reverse complement strand
ACGTCGAGCGAAAGCTTCGGCAGCTTAACGGAGGCGCGCAGCTCATCGGCAAGGGCCGCAACCTCGGCCATCTCGGGTGCGATCTCGCCCACAAAGGTGCCGTCCTGCGCCACCAGGGCACCGGCGGCATATACACGATGCGGAGCCGTGGCAAACGTCAGGTCATTGAGCACCAGCAGGTCGGCACGCTTGCCCGGGGCAATCGCACCGCGGAGCTCGTGCGGGTCGCGGCAGCCGTGATCCAGGCCAAACGCCTCGGCCGTGGAGAGGGACGCCATAGAGATAGCGACCACGGGGTCGATACCGGCCTCAATCGCCACGCGGCAGGCATTGTCGATCATGCCGGTTGCAAGCGCATCGGAAGGAGCGCGGTCGTCAGTCGCAAAGCAGCAGCGGCGGGCGCGCGCGGGATTCTCCAGCAGCATCGGCGACAGGTTGGCCAGATCATGGCTGCACGTACCCTCGCGCAGCATCACGTACATGCCGCGAGACAGCTTGTCGAGCGCCTCCTCGGGAATCGTCGACTCGTGGTCGGCAATAATACCCGCCGCGGCATAGGCATTGAGGTCCTTGCCGGCAACGAGCGGCGCATGGCCGTCGACCTGCTTGGACGGCGTCTGGTTGGCAGCATCGATGCGAGCGCAGGTCTCGGGATCGGCCATAAAGACGCCCGGCAGGTTCATCATCTCGCCCAGGCCAAAAACGTCGCCCGGATGCTCGGCAAAAAACGCCTGCATGTCAGCAGCGGTAATCACAGCGCCCGCTTGCTCATCGGGCAGCGCGGGCACGCATGAGGGCATCATGTACTTGATGGAAATGGGCGCGCGGCGACCGTCCTCGATCATAAAGCGCAGGCCGTCGAGCCCCGCCACGTTGGCGATCTCGTGGCTGTCGGCAATGGCGGTGGTGGTACCGCGCGTCGCCGCCATGCGCGCATACTCGGCGGGACGGATGTTCGAGGACTCAATGTGCAGATGTCCGTCGATAAAGCCGGGGGCGAGATAGCGGCCCTGGCAGTCAATGACCTCGGCAGCCTCGTAGGTGCCGGCGGCATCGTCGCGACCATCGTAGAGCACGCCGACGATCACACCGTCCTTGACGGCAACGCTGCCGGGCGCCACACGCTGGCCATACACGTCGACAATCTGCGCATTGATAAACAGCGTGTCGACGGGCACGCGGCCCTCGGCGGCCTCGATCACAGACCTCATGACCTCAACGGACATACATACTCCTTTAACCGTAGAAAAAAGCTGCGGAGCGGACAGACCTTCACCGCAGCAGACCAATAGCCATTGTATGCCCAAACGATGGGTCAACAATACGCCTCTCCGCTTAACGGCACACGCCACTTGGTGCAATGAGGAGAGGTTGCTTTGCACCAATGACAAGGAGTGTCCCAAAGTGCCGGCACAAAAGGAACGTCCCCAAGTGCCAAAAAAGGCCGCAGTCGGGATTCCCGGCTGCGGCCTTATTGCACTTGTGAGGTCAACTCGCTCGTTAGACCAACTTGAAGCCCTTGCGCTTGCCTACGGAGAGGGTGTCGCCCAGCTTGAGGGCACTAGGGTCGATGTTGTAGCTCTTGGGAGCCACGGCCTTGCCGTTGATCTTGACGCCACCGCCGTCGATATCGCGACGAGCCTGGCCGGCGCTCGCCGAAAGGCCCAAGTCCTTGAGCAGGCCGGCGAGGTAGATCTGGCCCTCGTCGTTGACGGTCAGCTCGACATGCTTCTCGGGGAAGTCGGCAAGCTGGCCCTCCTTGAACACGCGGTCGAACTCGGCCTGAGCCTCGTCTCCGGCGCCGGCGCCGTGGTAGGTGTCGCACAGGTCGCGGCCCAGAGCGCGCTTGAGCTCGTAGGGGTCGGCAGAACCATCGGCCAGGGCGGCGTCGATCTTGTCGACCTCGGCCGGGGTGAGCGAGCTGGCCAGGCGATAGTACTTGCCGATCATCTCGTCGGGGATGGACATGGTCTTGCCGAACATATCCTTGGGAGCGTCGGTCAGGCCGATGTAGTTGCCATAGGACTTGGACATCTTGCGCACGCCATCGGTGCCCTCGAGCAGCGGCATGGTGAGCGCGATCTGCGGCTCCATGCCCATCTTCTCCATGAGCTCACGGCCAGCGAGCAGGTTGAAGAGCTGATCGGTGCCGCCCATCTCGACGTCGGCCTTGATCTGCACGGAGTCGAAAGCCTGCATCACGGGATACAGGAACTCATGCAGGGCGATCGGCGTCTGAGACTGGTAGCGCTTGGTAAAGTCGTCGCGCTCGAGGATGCGGGCGACGGTGAACTTGGAGCACACCTGCAGCAGACCGGCCAGATCCATCGAAAGGATCCAGTCACCGTTGTGCACGATGGTGGTCTTCTCGGGATCCAGGATCTTCATGGCCTGGCTCACGTAGGTCTCGGCATTGGCCTCGATCTGCTCCTGCGAAAGCTGCGGACGGGTGGAATTCTTGCCCGAAGGGTCGCCAATCAACGCGGTACCGTTGCCGATGATGAGGGTGACGTTGTGGCCCAGGTCCTGGAACTGACGCATCTTGCGCAGCGGCACGGCGTGGCCCAGGTGCAGGTCGGGGCTGGTGGGGTCGACGCCGAGCTTGATGTTGAGGGGCTCGCCCTTCTCAAGCTTCTTGCGAAGGTCGGCCTCGGGGACGATCTGCGCTGCACCCGAGGTGATGATACGCATTTGCTCGTCAACAGACAGCATTGGGTATCCTCCTTTTGCTATAGCACCCTCACCGGATACGGCGGTGCTGGAAGTTCATAAACCCACTAATAATAACCAAAACAGCGCGACGCGGCACCTACGACAGGAAAATCCTCGTCCTGCCGCACGCGTCGATAACGACCGGCAAACGCGTGCCGTCACGTTCGACCAAAAAGCGCGCCTGCTGACGGCGCGAGCAGTCACGGCAACGGACCTGCCCCGTTGCATCCGTGGCGCAGGCGCCCTCGGCAGTCAGCAAGCAGTGCTCGCACACCATGAGCTCGGGACGGTCGGCATCGACAGGCCCCAAGACACCGGGGCAAGCGGCAAGTTCGGCAACACGCTCCGCATCATTGCCGAGCAACTCGGCCGACAAGCACACCCGCCCCGCACCGAGTCCGCGCAGCCAGGTAAGCGTGGCCCGATTGGCACAGAACACCGGCGCCGCCACGTCAAACGTTGTGCCCAGCTCGCGGGCCATCGCCACTTGTCCCAGATTGCGGCAGACGACGCGCCCGGCACGCTGCATCAGCGAGCGGGTCCGGTCAGCGTCACCCGTGCGGCACACCTCGTCAAGCACCACAACGGTGTCGGACAAATCGAGTTCTCTGCGCGGGTCGGTATCCATCAGCTGCCAAGCAAAAACCATGCGAGCGGGAACCGCGCACTCCACCGACTCCGGCGACGCACCGCTATCCACCGCAACGTCCTCAAAGGGCAGCACCTCAACGGCACGCGCAACGGGCGCAATCGCATCCGCCTCGGCCCGCATGCGCTCCAACACCGCCGCCGTCTGATCCAACACGCCGGCGCTACGAATCAGGTATACCTCGCAGCCCGCGTCCACCTTACGCTTGCAATGCACGACGACGCGCTTCCCCGCTGCGGCATCCACCGGGCAGGGCACCTGCGGCCAGCGCTTGGGCACATCGGGACGCGCGTCGACACCCGGATAGAACCGAATCTCGAGCGTGTCACCCGCCGCCACGGCGGAGTCGAGCTCAACGGTCACCTCTTCGTGGCCCACAGCGACCAAGCGCCCCACGCGCACGCCCTGGTTAATCGCACGCTCAAAGCTCATCAGCTCGGCACCCGAACGCCCTCGCAGGTACGCATCGGTAAACCCACGGTTAAACGACCTTCCCAGCTCGCGCTCAAGCTCTTCCACGGCACCGGGGTCCCACGCGCCGTCGCACAGCATATCGAGTGCCCGGCGCCACACCCGCACCACGTTGAATACGTAATCGGGGTTCTTCATGCGCCCCTCGATCTTGAGCGACGCCACGCCGGCATCTACAAGCTCAGGCAGATGTGCAATACCCAGATAGTCGCGCGGGCACAGCAGGCGATCTCCCTCGACGGCGACAACGCTCTGTCCCGCCTCGTCCACCAGGTCGTACGCCAGACGGCACGGCTGCGTGCAGTCGCCGCGCATCGCCGAGCGCCCACGCCGCAGGGCCGAGAACTCGCACGCCCCCGAATAGCCGATGCAAATCGCACCGTGGCAGAATACCTCGATGGGCACGCCCGTGGCACATAGCGCCGCAATCTCGTCGACCGTCAGCTCGCGTGCCGTCGTCACGCGCTCGACCCCCAGTTCATCGGCGGCAAGTCGCACGGCACCCTCGCTATGAGCGCCCGCCTGCGTGGACAGGTGAATCTCGACCCCGGGAATCGCCGCGCGCAGCGCGCAGGCCAACCCGGCATCGGCCACAATCAGAGCATCGGCGCCCAGCTCCAGTGCATGAGCTCCCAACGCCACCGCGTCGGACAACTCATCGTCAAACACGAACACGTTGAGCGTCACGTACACACGCACGCCATGGGTATGCGCCACGGCGCAGCCGCGCGCAAACTCGTCGTCGGTAAAACCGTGTGCACTCACACGGGCGTTAAAGCCGCCCAACCCCGCATAGATGGCATCGGCGCCCGCGGCGATGGCCGCAAGCATCTGGTCGAGTCCGCCCGCCGGCGCCAGCAACTCGGGCAGCGCCGCACCGGCAGCATCCAATCCAGTCTCGTATTGTCCGCTCGGCCCCATCGCCCGAATCGCCATCGGCAAACTCCTTACCAAGGTATGCATTCACTCTGAAAAATGCCGTCTTCCAGCATACACGAGGCCTCGCGCGCCCCGTTTGGTTTATCGTGTAATAACTTATGTCCATCCTGCCCCGACGGCACATCCACCGTCCGGCACGACATACCTGGAGGTCAATATATGGGTCCTCGCCAACGACAGGGACGCAGCCGTTCAAAGACGCATGCTCTGCCCATAATCCTGCTCTCGTTTTTGGGCTTTCTGCTGATTGCGGGCGTGGCATTTGGCATCGGCATGGTCGGCAACGTCAACCGCTGGCTGTCCGATCTGCCCGACTACACCGACGCCAACGCGTATCTGGTGAGCGAGCCCACCGAGATCGTCGACTGCAACGGCAACAAGATCGCGAGCTTCTACACGCAAAACCGCAAGTCTATCACCAAGGACGAGGTCTCCCCCTACGTGCTGCAGGGCACCGTTGACGTCGAGGACGAGCGCTTCTACGAGCACGGCGGTATCGACCTGTGGGGTATCGCGCGTGCTGCGGTGGCAACCCTCGGCGGCGGGCACGAAGGCGCCTCGACGATCACCCAGCAGCTTGTGCGCAACACCATCCTGCAGGAGGAGCAATTCGACTCGACCATTGAGCGTAAGGTGCGCGAGGCCTACATCGCCATCAAGATGGAGGACATGTACTCCAAAGACGAGATCCTCATGATGTACCTCAACACCATCTATTACGGCCACGGCGCCTACGGCATCGAGGCCGCAGCCGAGACCTATCTGTCCAAGAGCGCCGCCGACCTCACCCTGAGCGAGGCCGCGCTACTCATCGGCCTTCCCAACTCGCCTTCGCAGTACGACCCCACGGTCAATCCCGATCTGGCACTGTCTCGCCGCAACAAGGTTCTCGACAACATGCTGCGCCTGGGCCACATTACGCAGGAGGAACACGATGCCGCACAGGCCGAGCCCATCACCCTCAACGTGACCGAGATTTCGGGCAGCGGCGTCGACGTATACTCACAGCCCTACTTTGTCGCCTATGTTAAGCAGCTGCTGGAGCAGGAGTTCTCGACCGACGTGCTCTTTAAGGGCGGCCTGACCGTCAAGACCACCATCGACCCCACGATGCAGCAAGTGGCAGAGAATGCCGTCCGCGAGCAGCTCGACACGCTCTCACTCGACGGCCTGGACATGGGCATGGTCGTCGTCGACCCCAAGACCGGCTACATCAAGTGCATGGTGGGCGGCTACGACTACAACGCCGACGAGAACCACGTAAACCATGCCACGGCCAAGCGTCCCGTCGGCTCCACCTTTAAGGCCTTTACGCTGGCAACTGCCATCCAAAACGGCATGAACCCCAACGTCACCCTCAACTGCAACTCGCCGCTCAAGGCCAAGGGCACCACGACCGAGGTCCAAAACTACGCCAACCATAGCTATGGCAACATCACGCTTAAGCAGGCAACGGCATACTCCTCCAACACCGGCTACATCCAGGTGGCGGAAGCCGTCGGCAACAGCAAGATCATCTCGCTCGTCAAAAAGCTCGGCATCGATCCCGCCAAGGACAACATCGAGGATGTTCCCGTCATGACGCTCGGCACCGGCTCGATCTCGCCGCTCGAGATGGCCGCCGCCTACGCGACGTTTGCCAACGGCGGCTACTATCGCCAGCCGATCGCCATCACCGAGATTGACTCTCGTACCGGTTCGGTGCTGTTCCAGCACACGGACAATCCCTCACAGGTGCTTACCGAGGGCGAGGCCGCCGCGGTCACCGATGTTCTGTCCGGCGTCATGCAGGGAAGCGGTACGGGTGCTGCTGGCGCTCTGAGCGTCAACCAGCCCTATGCCGGCAAAACGGGCACCACCGACAACACCACCAACCTGTGGTTCTGCGGCTATACCCCGCAGCTGGCGTGCGCCCTGTGGACCGGCTATTCCGCGGGCGAGATCCCCATCCAAAAATACGGCACGGAACTGCTGGGCGACAGCACCAACCTGCCTGTCTTTAAGCGATTTATGAACACCGTTCTGACCGGTACCGAGCGCGAGGAGTTTGCGACCGGAACGGCGCCCACCTACAAGAACAACAGCGTCTGGAAGTTCTACGGCACCAACAACACCAAGAAGACGGAGAACGACGACAAGGACGAAAACGAGGACGAAGAGGAAACCACCACAACGACTACCACGACGACCACGACCACCGAGACCACGGGCGGCGACACCACCGGCGGCACCGGTACGACCGGTGGCTCGACGGGCGGCTCCACTGGTGGTTCGACCGGCGGCGATGGCGGCACGCCTACGCCTACGCCTACACCCACTCCCGACCCCTCGCCCACGCCTGACGATACGGTCGGCTAGAAATCATCCGGCCATAAGCAACAAGGCCCCCGAGCAGCTTATTGAACTGCACCCCAAAACTTGGACGGCTTAAATAAGAACTACGCCGCAAGGGAC
>DAWDYI010000062.1:0-7454 GCA_052344885.1 Collinsella aerofaciens | reverse complement strand
GTCATGCGGACTCCAAACCGGACCTGATGGTCCAACTTTTTGTCCGCAGTCCCCATTCCGTTAACGCGACATGCGTCCGAAAAACTCTGGACGTCATCCTTCTGGCGAATCTTGCGCTTAAGCTTGGGGGCATTGACAAACGTGCCTTTCCCCTGCCGCTTCGTTAGATAGCCCTGCTGGACGAGCTCCTCAATAGCGCGTCGCACGGTAACGCGGCCAACGTTATAGCTCTCAGCCAATTCGAATTCGTTGGGTATCCGCGCGCCCGCCTTGTAGGCGCCGGAGTTGATTTCGTTTTTGATGATATCAATAACCTGTTGGTACAGCGGTATCGCTGCTTTACCGTCAGTTGGCCCTTCAGTCGGTGGCATATACCCTCTCCCAGCACAATTAATTCTAAAACGGGCTTAAGGGCATTCAACAAGCCCTTAAGTCCGCATTAGCTTAAAGTATGCTAGGTGTCGCACCAAAATGTCGGCTATTTACTCATCAGACCCGAAAAACGCGCAACTACCGCGCTCCTAAGAAAGCGTGAGCAGCTCCGGCAGCTGGTCGATAATCTTGTCCGCGGCATCCTGGCTAAAGCCAAAGCGCTCCTCGCGCTTGGCAATGACTGTCAGGCCGGCTCGCTTGCCGGCAGTGATGCCAGGCACCGAATCCTCGACGCAGCAGCAGCGATTCGCGGGCAGCCCCAGCAGGTCCAGCGCATGCAGGTAGATGTCGGGCTCGGGCTTGCTCTCCTTAAACTGCTCGCCGCTCACCACATACTCAAAGGCATCCGACAGCCCGCATGCGTTGAGCACTTCCTCGATGCTAACCATGGGAGACGAGCTGGCAAGCGCCACGCGAACGCCACGGCGCGGCAGCTCTCGAATCGTATCCACGGCGCCTGGGTTAATCAAAGCCTGATAGTCGCGCGGACGCTTATGAGCCCATTCGTCCCAACGGGCCAACGCTTCATCGCCAGTGAAATGCCCCTTACCGGCGCGCTCAAACCAATCGACCAGCATATGCAGGAAGAACTGATGCGAGGTACCGACCTGCCCATTCAACTCCTCTTGAGTCAGATTAAGCCCAAGCTCCTTGGCAAACGCGGCAGTCTCGCCCAGGTAGTAATACTCGGTATCGACGATGACGCCATCCATGTCAAAGATAACGGCGTCGAACGGAAATGCGGACACGGCACCCTCCCTAACAAAAGGGCGCCCGCAAGCGGACGCCCGAACCATGCACTATCGGCGATTCTAACCCAGTAGCTGGTCAAGTGCCACCGCGATACCGTCTTCGTTGTTGTTGGCGGTCACCATCTGGGCCACGGCCTTGACTTCATCGACAGCGTTACCCATGGCGACGCCGGTACCAGCCCACTCGATCATGGACTTGTCGTTCTGGCCGTCGCCAAACGATACGACCTCGCTGGCATCGATGCCGAGCTTGGGCAGAGCACCCTCGAGCGCACGGGCTTTGTCGATACCGGGCGCCGTGTACTCAAAGTACCAGTCGGCCGTAAACATGCCCGAAAGCGTCTGCTTAAAGGGCGCGTACATTTCCTCGTAATGTGCCTGCAGGTAGGCCGGATCGCCCGCCGTCAGCAGCTTGTCCACGGGATAAGCATCAGCGACCTCATGCAGGCTCTCCACCTCGCGAATCTTAAGATCGCACGCGTCGCGCTCATACTTGACGATGTTTTTCTGCGAGCCGTCAGGCAGCGTGATCATGCAATGGTACGAGTCCTCAACGTGCAGATCGCGACCGAGCGAAATCATAGGGATCACGTCAAAATTACGCAGGTGATCAATCAGGCGATGCAATTCGTCGGCAGGCATAGCCTGATCGAACAGCACTTCGTCGGTCTGGGCATCGACGACGTGAGCGCCGTTAAAGGCCACCAGCAAACCATCATGACTCTGAAGGTCGAGCTCCTGCGCCAAGGCGTGCAGCCCCCATGCGGGACGGCCCGAAGCCAAAATGAGCTTAATGCCCGACTCCTGCGCCGCGAGCAGCTTCTCGCGCGTACACGGGCTAATCACTTTCTGGTCGTTGGTGAGCGTACCGTCGATATCCATTGCGATGGCTTTAATTGCCATATGTGCCTCCTTGCATCGTTTTTATCGCGCACTATCTTATCCGAGCCGGGGCACGTTCGCACAGCGCGCGTATGACGGTTGCAAAACCACCCCATTTGAAACAAAGGCAAAAAAGTACTTGCAAAGACGCGTTCCGACATATAAGTTGATAAAAGACCGCCGTTGCGGTTTTAAGTAGATCGAGCATATGAAGTTTGAGTTTTAGCGTGTAAGAGAAGGAAGATCGGCAAAGTACAACCCCAAACGCAATGACAACTTAATGAGGTAACTGCCACATGTGAGGCACCCAGGGCATTGCTGTCTCGATTTTGAGCACGATGCCTTCCGCCTTGCATGGGCCGTTCCATCCCGCCCCTGCAGCAACTGCCTCACGGGCTCATTGAAAACCGCATAGCACCCCAACGTCAGCACATCACCCACGGCAAGCACATCACTCACGACAACCAACACATCAACAAACAGCACGAACATCAACCGATTGGAGAAGCTATGACAAACCACCACGCTGAAGACGGCGATAAGAAAAGCATTCTGGATGCCCGCATTGAGCGAGCATATGCAAACGAATATGACGCCGCCTTTGCCGCCGCGACCATCAAGAACTACGCGTCGCTACCGCTCGCGACGATCTTGGCCGACCACCCTCAACTGCTGAAGCGCTGCACAAAGATCATGGGCGACCCCGACATTCGCAAGCTGACAGACCCCTATGCCCCAAAACGCGACAACGATTCGTACGTTCTTACCGTAGGCTGCCTAGCCCATATGCTTACGGCGCTCGACACGAAACTCAAGCTCGAATGGGAACCCGACGAGCGTCATGAACTCGAAAGCAAGCGGAACACCCTGCGCACCGCACTGTTCCTTCCGTTGGACGGCCTCAAGCGCTGCAACGTCGAGCTCAATACACAGGCGCGGCAAAAGCCCGGGACCACGGGGCAGAAAACTCCAAGACCCCATGCGGCCATCGTCGACCGCAACCGATATAACCGCATGACCGCGCACTTTTCCGCCGAGGGAGCAGCCATAAGGACGCTGATCGACCTGCTGTGCCTCCTGAGCATCAACGAGCTATTTGAGGGCTATCTCGCCCTTGTTCCCGCGACGGCACCCAAGTCGGTAGCAAAGATCATCGAGACCTGCAGACGCCAGTTTGAGCGCCATCGCAATGGCAGCGAGATGAACGCCAGCATCGCGCAGTACTACGCGGCTCATTACAAAAATGACGGATGTGCCCCTGTCGAGCATCAGCTGCGGCTCGCCTACACCACGCCCGTCGCAACGCTCCATCGCTTTGGAGCCCTTGGCGCTTGCGAGCCGCACGAACAGGCAGCCTGCCCCACAACCGAGCTCGATCTCAGGCTCGGACGAACCCTGTAGCCCACCAGCCCCTCCGCGGGCAACAATCCTATTCCACAACACAACCAACAGAAAGGAGTCCTCATGGACACCAATCATTCCCCCATCATCAGCCCCCTCACCATGCGTGAATCCGCCCGAGGTATCACGCTCACCAGCATTTACGATGAGATGCTCGCCCGTCGCGAGCTCTCCGTCATGGGAAACATCGAAACCCCGATGGCCCACGACCTATGCCAGCAGATTCGTCTGCTCGATGCCACCGACCCCAGCCGCCCCATCACCATATTTGTCGCCAGCGCCGGCGGAAGCGTGCGATCGGGTCTTGCGATCTATGACGCCATGCGCCTCGCATCGTGCCCCATCCGCACCGTCTGCCTGGAATTCGCCGCGTCCATGGGCGCCGTGATCTTTATGGGCGGCGACGATCGCCGTATGGCGCCCCATGCAGAGCTCATGATTCACGACCCGCTGATCCCCCAGGGGGCAGGCGGCTCGGCACTTGCGCTGCAGGAAACCAGCCGGCGTCTCATGCAGACCCGCAAGACCCTCACGCAAATCCTCTCGGACCGCAGCGGCCTCACGCCCAAGCGCATCCAGTCCCTCACCGCAAAAGACACCTACCTTTCGGCCGAGCGCGCCGTCGAGCTCGGCTTTGCCCACGAAATTCTCTCGACCACCAAGGAGGTCGCCCATGTCTAACCTCACCAGCCGCCTCGCCGCATCTGAGTCCGCATCGTCCACCATCCTCGGCAAGGATCGAATGCTTTCCTGCGACACCCGCCAAACGGGACTCAACAACAACGCACTTGTGATCGGCCCCTCGGGAGCCGGCAAGACCCGAAACGTCCTCAAGCCCAACCTGCTGCAAATGAACGCAAGCTACATCGTGCTCGACACCAAAGGCACGCTCTGTCGCGAAGTGGGACCCGTGCTGGCAGCCCACGGCTACCGCGTGCAATGTCTCAACTTCGCCGACCTCAACACCGTCCCGGCCCTTGCGCCCGGCATCGAGCGCTGCGGCTACAACCCCCTGAGGCACATTCGCCGCAAGGCGGACGGCAGGCCCAACCAGCAGGACATCCTCTCGGTGGCAAAGGCCATCTGCCCCATCGAGGACAACAACCAGCCTTTTTGGGATCATGCGGCGGCAAACCTGCTGTCGTGTCTTATCGCCTACGTCACCGAACAGCTACCCGCCGACGAGCAGACGATCAGCTCGGTCATCAAGCTGATCGAGCACCTGCAGGACGGTGCCACGGGTCGATTGTTTGACGACCTGATCACGACCGACCCCCAAAGCTATGCCCTCTCGCTATGGCGGCGCTACGCCATTACGCAAAATGCCGAGCGCATGCACGCGAGCATCGTCGGCATCCTTGCCGAAAAGGTCATGTGTCTGGGATTCGACGGTGCGTCACAGCTCTATCGTGAGTGCCATCAGGTGAACTTCGCTTCCATGGGACACACCCCCTGCGCCCTGTTTGTAACCGTGAGCGATATTGACCGCAATCTCGATCCGCTGACCGGCCTCTTTATTTCGCAGGCGTTTATGGGCCTCATTCGTGAGGCCGATAGGCAGCCCGACGGCAGCCTGCCCGTGCCCGTGCGCTTTATGCTCGATGACTTCGCAAATCTGCAGATCCCCCAGATCGACAACGTGCTCTCGATTATCCGAAGCCGCAACATCTGGGCAACGCTGCTGCTGCAGTCGACCAACCAGCTCGATGCGCTCTATGGCGAGGCACGCGCACGCTCCATCATGGGCAACTGCGACACGCATCTGGTGCTGGCGTTCCAGGATCCCGAGAGTGCCCGGGTGTTTTCCGACCGCGCCGACGCGCTGCCCAGCACGCTCATGGCGACGCCGATTGATCGCTCGTGGCTCTTTGTACGCGGTCGCACTCCCGAACAGGTCGAGCGCTTTAGGCTCGAAGACCATCCGCTCTACGGGGAGCTGCCCGAGGCGCAGCGAGGCCATGCGGAGGCCGAGATCTAGGCGCAGGGTTCTCGCAGCGCGCAGCGCCCCGGCGATGTTCCACAAAGGCCGTGCGCCCCGGGACCACGGCAAAGCAAAGGGGCCCGCATCCAATAGGATACGGGCCCCTGACTATAAGGCGCGATGCGTTAACAGCAGCGGCTACTTACGGTGAGCGCGATAGAACTCGATAAGCGCCTGGGTCGAAGCGTCCTGCTCGGCCTTGGCGGCGTCGTCGTGGAAGGCCGGGGTAATCTGCTTGGCAAGCTGCTTGCCCAGCTCAACGCCCCACTGGTCATAGGAGTCGATGCCCCAGACCGTGCCCTCGACAAACGTGATGTGCTCGTACAGTGCGATGAGCTCGCCGAGTGCGAACGGGGTCAGCGTGTCGCCAAAGATCGAGGTCGTCGGACGGTTACCCTCAAAGCAGCGGGCCGGGACGATCTGCTCGGGCGTGCCCTCGGCACGAACCTCGTCGGCCGTCTTACCAAAGGCGAGCGCCTTGGTCTGGGCCAGGAAGTTGCCCAGGAACAGCTCGTGGACATCCTGGCCGCTGTCGGTCGCAGGGTTGGCAGTGTTGGCGAAAGCGATAAAGTCGGCCGGGACCACCACAGTGCCCTGGTGCAGCAGCTGATAGAAGGCATGCTGGCCGTTGGTGCCGGGCTCGCCCCAGAAGATCTCACCGGTGTCGGAGGTCACGGCGCTGCCGTCCCAGCGGACATGCTTGCCGTTGGACTCCATGGTGAGCTGCTGCAGGTAGGCCGGGAAGCGGTGCAGGTACTGGCAGTACGGCAGCACGGCGTGGCTCTTGGAACCGAAGAAGTTGACGTACCAGACGTTGAGCAGGCCCATCAGCGCGACGGCGTTGTTCTCGAGTGGGGTGTTGCAGAAGTACTCGTCGATGGCGTGGAAGCCCTCGAGGAACTGCTGGAAGCGCTCGGGGCCGAGCACGACGATCAGCGACAGGCCCACAGCGGAGTCAACGGAATAGCGGCCGCCAACCCAGTTCCAGAATCCAAAGGCGTTGGCGGGGTCGATACCGAAGGCCTCGACCTTCTCGAGTGCGGTGGAGACGGCGACGAAGTGCTTTGCCACGGCCTCGGCATTCTGCTCATCGGAGCCGTCGATGGCGCCCTGAGCCTTGAGCTGCTCGAGCATCCAGGTCTTGACCTCGCGAGCGTTGGTGAGGGTCTCGAGCGTGGTGAAGGTCTTGGAGACGATGATCACGAGCGTGGTCTCGGGGTCCAAACCCTTAAGCTTCTCGGCCTGGTCGTTGGGGTCGATGTTGGAGATGTAGCGGCAGTCGATACCGGCGTCAGCATAGGGACGCAGAGCCTCGTAAGCCATGACCGGGCCCAGATCGGAGCCGCCGATGCCGATGGACACCAGGTGCTCGATCTTCTTGCCGGTAACGCCCTTCCACTCACCGGAGCGCACGCGCTCGGCGAAGGCATACATGCGGTCGAGGACCTCGTGCACGTCGGCGACGACGTCCTGGCCGTCGACAATGAGCTGGCCCTTCTCGCTTGCCGGGCGACGAAGCGCGGTGTGCAGGACGGCGCGGTCCTCGGTGGTGTTAATGTGCTCGCCGGAGAACATGGCGTCGCGGCGCTCCTCGAGCTTCACCTCGCGGGCAAGATCGCACAGCAGCTTGACGGTCTCATCGGTCACCAGGTTCTTGGACAGGTCGAAGTGCAGGTCACCGGCGTCAAAGCTCAGCTTGTTCACGCGCTCCGCATCGGCAGCGAACCATGCCTTAAGGTCGATACCCTCGGCCTCGAGCTTCTCCTGATGGGCCTCGAGCGCCTTCCAAGCGGCGGTCGACGTAGCGTCGATAGGTGCGGCAACAGTTGCCATAAAGTCCTCCTCAGCATACGGGCGCATACCTCCATGCGCCCGGATAATCAGATGACCCTATTCTAGCGCAGGTCAAGACCGTAATCAGCGAGCGTTGCCAATCCGTCCCTAAACGGCGACCGGGACTGCGGACAAAAAGTTGGACCATCAGGTCCGGTTTGGAGTCCGCATGA
>DAWDYI010000061.1:0-11571 GCA_052344885.1 Collinsella aerofaciens | reverse complement strand
ACGCTTGACCTCTTCGGGGTCATAGTCGAGCGTGGGCTTGGTGCCGTCGTGGCCGCCCAGGCGGGCGGTCTTACCGGAAAGGTGGAGCATGGCCTCGGCGAGTGAAGTCTTGCCCACCCCGCCTTGGCCTACGAGCACCACGTTCCTTACGTTGCCGGTCTTGGGAGCACCCATGATGACCTCCTTGCAGGGTCGCGCGCGATGCGCGACGCCAACGGGGAGAGTTCGCGGTCGATGCCGTCCCGGGAGCAGCATGGTCGGCAGCCGAGCCGACTCACCCTCCAAATGTCCTATGCCACCACCCTACCCTTGCAGTCGCCTGTCCATGCAGACCTTTCGGCACGCGTATGAATACGGGCGGCGAGAGGAGGAGGCGAGTATGCGAGGCGATTATTGAACCCCGCCGATGCAAATAAAATGCCGCCACAGACCGTAAGGCCTGCGGCGGCTTCACCTCAATTAATAGTTGAGTAAATAGCTGAGCCTACCCCTCGATACGACTCAAGAACTCACGGGTACGCTGCTCGCGCGGATGATCGATAACCTGCTCGGCCGGACCCTCCTCAACAATGCGGCCGCCGTCCATAAAGACCACGCGATCGGCAACATCGCGGGCAAACTGCATCGCGTGCGTTACGATCACCATCGTCATATTCTGCGCGGCCAGATCCTTGATGACGCGCAGAACCTCGGCCGTCAGCTCGGGATCGAGCGCCGAGGTCGGCTCGTCAAAGAACAAGATTTCCGGGTCGAGCGCCAGGGCACGGGCAATACTCACGCGCTGCTGCTGACCGCCCGAAAGCTCATAGGGCACCTTGTTCTCGTTGCCCGTAAGCCCCATCTGTGCAATAAGCTCGTGCGCGCGGGCCTCCGCCTGTTCGCGCGGGCGCTTAAGCACGCGGATCGGTGCATCGGTGATGTTTTTCATCACGGTATAGTGCGGGAACAGATTGTAGTTCTGAAACACCAAACCAAAACGCGAACGCGCTTGCTTGGGAACATCTCCCTTCGCATATATCGCACCCGATCCCGCATCCGTCGCAACCGCAAGGTCGCCAAACGAAAGTGAACCGCCGTCGAGCGTCTCGAGCAGCGTGGCGCAGCGCAGCAGCGTGGACTTACCGCCACCCGAAGGTCCGATAATCGCCACGACCTCGCCACGCTTCACCTCAAGCGAGATATCCTTGAGCACCTCATTGCCGCCAAACGCCTTGCGTGCGCTTTCGATTTTCATCACTGAGTTAGTCATGGTAATAGTCCAGCTTCTTTTCGGCAGCGCCCAGCAGCATCTCGACCACAAAGTTAAAGACCCAGTAGATCAGCGCCGCAATCGCAAACGGCACCATGCTCACTTGCGAGGCGACCAGCGCCTTGGCCGTCGAGAACATCTCCCCCACGCCGATGGCAAACGCCAGCGACGTGTCCTTGACCAGCGTGATGATCTCGTTGCCCATCGCCGGCAAAATGCGCTTGGCGACCTGCGGCATCACGATATACAGAAACGCCTGCATGCGCGAGTAGCCCAGCACCTCGGCAGCCTCGTATTGACCGCGCGGAATTGACTGCAGGCCCGAGCGATAGATCTCGGCAAAGTAACCGGCGTAGTTGATGATGAACGCCACGACGCACGCCGTCCACTTGGAATCGGGCGTGAGCGAAATGCCAAACACGTAGTACGGGGCAAAGTAGATGGCAAACATCTGCAGCATGAGCGGCGTACCGCGCATCACCGAAATATAGATGCGCGCGATCCAGCGAAGCGGCGCAATTTTGCTCATGCGCATGAACGCCACGGGGATTCCCAGCGGAATCGACCCCAGCAACGTCAGCACAAACAGCTGCAAACTGACCAAGAATCCCTGGCCAAGCATCTGCATCATGACCTGAATAGACAACCTAAGCTCTCTTTCGCGACAACAGAACAGCAAAACCCAATGCTAAAGCGGGTTTTCCAGGTGCTCGAGTTTGCCGTGAAAGAGGAGCGCCGCGTACTAAATGTACGCAAGCGACGGTTTGAACGGCAAAATCGGGTGCCTGGGAAAGCCGCTATTTCAAAACCCAGTTGTCGAAGGATAGACCGTAATCTGCGTACTTGTCGCACAGGCCCTTAACCGTGCCATCCTCGTAGAGCGCCTTGAGCGACTCGGTCACGGCATCGGCGGACTTGGTGTCGCCCTTCTTAAAGCCAACGGCGTAGTGCTCGCTGGACAGCGGCTTGTCGAGCTGCGTATAGGCATCGGGCTTGGCGGCAAGCTGATACTGAGCGATCGAGAGGTCACAGGCAACGGCATCGACTGCACCACTCTCGAGCTGCATAAACGCCGTGTTGTACTCACCGATGGTATCGAGCGTGGCAAACGTCGCCGCCAAATCCTTCTGATCTCCCTCGAGCACATCCTGTGCGGCGGAATCAGTCTGGGTAATCACGGTCTTGCCGGCAAGATCGTCCCAGCTCTTGATACCCGCGTCCTTCTTGACCACGAGCACCTGCTCGTTGAGCATGTACGGCTCGGAGAACGTGTAATCGTCCTCGCGGCCCTCCATGGTAAAGCCGTTCCAGATGCAGTTGATGGCACCCGAGTTGAGCAGCGTGTCCTTGGCATCCCAGTCGATGGCCTCGTATTTGACCTCCCAGCCCTGCTTATCGGCAACGGCCTTGGCAAGGTCGAGGTCAAAGCCGGTGTACTCGCCATCGTCGCCTACAAAGCCATACGGAGGATAGGACTTGTCAAAGCCCACCACGAGCTTCTTGGACTCCGCAGCGCCCTTCACGTCCTTGGCTGCAGCAGAACCGGCAGCGGAACCCTTGCCGGCACCACCGCCGCAACCGACAAGACCAAGGCCAAGCACCGTGGCGAGCGAGCCGGCTAGACCAACAAACTGACGACGAGACATATCGGTATTCATGGTATTCCCCCTTGGTGGCACTTTAGTTAGCTAAAGTGAGTCATGTAACGTTCAGAATCATACACTTTAGCGTGATAGAGCACAAGGCGAGTTTGCCCGCCGCGTGAGGGGTGTGGGGGTTAAGTTTCCTGCTCTACAGTCCTGCTCACGACGGAGGCCACATTAAGTGGCCTCCTGTTCGTGCGGAACTCGCGATAAACTTAACCCCCACACCCCTCACGCGGCGGGCAACCGTCGTTGGGCTTATCACTGACATGAAATGGGCGCTTGTATATCGTCCGCTAGCTTGGCACGGTACAATGCTTGCAGCTTTCAATTTGTAAATTAGTGGGGTTAGTTCATGGCAGAATCTCGTGCGGAGCGTAGGGCTCGTCGTGCTTTGGTGGAGGCGGCTGAGGGGTCGAAGGAGGAGAAATCTTCTACGAAATCCAAGTCTTCTAAAGCTGCAAAAAGCAAGTCGGCCAAGGGCAAGGCCAAGGGCAAGCGTTCTGACTCTCGTCGAGGCGGGGATAAAGCGCCTCAGACTCGTTCCAAGCGCCCGCATAAAGATCCGGTTTCGTCTGCGCGGAAGGCTGTGGACCCCAAGTCTCCCTGTTCGATCATGAAATCTTGTGGTGGGTGCACGGCGCTCAATCGTCCTTATAAAAAGCAGTTGGCAGCTAAGCAGGCTGCTATGGAGGAGCTTTTTGCTTCGCTTTGTGAGCGTGAGGGTATCGCCGTTGATCCTATTCGCGGTATGGGCGTCACCCTGGGCGACCCGGGTAAATATCCTGCGCCGCGCGGCTTTCGTCATAAGGCTGCCACTCCCTTTGCCCCTGGCAGAGAGGGCGCTGTCCGTTGCGGTTTCTTTGAGCGCGGCACGCACAGAATCGTTGCCGTACCCGAATGTCCTGTCGAGGCGCCGGGCGCTCGTCAGATTCTCAACGGCATCGCACGCGAAGCTGAGCGGCTGCATATTCCCGCCTTTAATGAGGACAAGCATCTTGGTTTGCTTCGCTATGCCGTCGTCCGCTGCGGTTGGCGTACAGACCAGGTCATGGTTACACTCGTGACCGCCCAGCGTGACTTACCGCATGCACAGGAGTTCTTTGAGGCCGTCGCGGCACTCGATCCGCATATCGTCACCGTTGCCCAAAATATCAATGGCCGTCCCGGTAACGCCATCTTGGGTGAGGAAACTCGTATCGTCTATGGTGCCGAGTGCATGCGCGATCAGCTGCTCGGCTGCGACTTCGATATCTCCCCCACCGCGTTTTATCAGACCAACCCGCAACAGACCGAGCTGCTCTTTCAGCTCGCTATCGACGGCATGGATTTGCACCAGGGCGATGTGCTCATGGATGCCTACTGTGGCAGCGGTACCATCGGTCTTTGCGCAGCTAAAGATGCCCAGAACAAGGGCATCGGCATTATGCTGCTTGGCGTGGAGCGCAACCCGGCGGGCATTGCCGACGCACGTCGCAACGCCGAGCTCAACGGCCTCACCCGCAGCGCTTGGTTTATGGCCGACGATGCGACCGACTATATTCTCGATGCCGCCGACAACAACGAGCGCGTCGACGTCCTTTCCATCGACCCGCCGCGCGCCGGTTCCACCCCCGAGTTCCTCGAGGCCGCCTGCGCACTTAAGCCGCGCCGCATCACCTATATCAGCTGCAATCCCGTCACCCAAGAGCGTGACCTACACCAGCTCCTCGACGGAGGCTATCACCTGCTCAAGATCACACCGGTCGACATGTTCCCCCACACCGACCACACCGAGACCGTCGCGGTCCTCGAGCGCCGCTAATCCACCCTTGTAGATTTTTGGGACAGAAAAGGGGGCGGCCCGTCTGGACCGCCCCCTTTCGTTGGGCATACGAGTCTCGTTACATCCCCTTGCGCAGGTCGCACACGCCGGCTGCCGCCATCTCGCGCAGCAGCGTCTCGCGGTCGCGTGTCACGATCAGGTCCAGCGGGAAGTGAATCTCGTCGAGCAACTTGCGGGCGTGCTCGAGCTTGCCAATGGCCATACCAATGTGGGCATCGGTCGACACACCAATACCCACGCCCAGCTCGGCGCAGCGCTCGGCGATCTTGCGGCATACGGCCCAATGCTCAGTGTCGGTACCGTGCTCAAGACTATGGTTGTTGATCTCAATGATCTTGTGCTTGGCCTTGGCCGCCAGCAGCACCTCATCGATATCGAACGGCACGCCCGAACGACCCGTATGCCCAAGCATGAACACCTTGGGGTGCTCCAGGGCATTGATGTACATCTGGGTCGTTTGGGCGAGCGTCGCGCCTTCGGCAAACTGCGGGTTATGCACGCTTGCCACCAAATAATCCAAATTACGCGTCACCAAATCGAACAGCGAATGCTGGTGACTGTACGAATCGCCGGCAATATCGAGCGACACGGGAATGTCCTCGCCAAACAAGCTTCCGTCCAGCGAAACGATATCGACCTCGGCGCCGCGAAGCACCAGCACGCCGCTCCAAATGCGCGGCCAGATATCCTGGTTAATAAAGAACTGGAAACTGCGCAGGTCGTTGGGGCAAGCCGTAACCATCGAGCTCAGATGGTCGGCGGATCCGAGCACCTGCAGGCCACGTTCCGCCGCCCAGTACACATTCTCCTCAATGGTTGAGTACGCATGCGCGGAGAACAACGTATGAGTATGAATATCACAAGAAAGAAGGTAGGGCATCAGGTCTCCTTGTCCAGTATGGCCGTCGCGTATATTCATTGTACGCATAGCTTTCGGCAGTCGTAAAACTGCTTCATCCCAATCACACAACGGCATAGACAACGGGGTCTGGCTTAAAACCAAACCCCGTTTCACGTAAAACATTGTAAGCAGAGCGCTTTACTTTTGACGATACTCGTCGGCCAGCTGCTTCCAGGCGGGCAGTGAGTTAACGATAGTCTCGTAGCTCACACAGTAGCCCAAGCGGAACCAGCCCGGCATGCCAAAACTGTCCGAGGGCACCGCGAGCAGCTCATACTTCTTCGCGCGCTCGCAGAAAGCGTTCGCATCGGGCTCCAGCGCCTTCACCCACAGGTAGAATGCACCATCCGGCTCAACATAGGTGTAGCCGTACTCCGCTAGTGCATCGGTAAGCGCGGTGCGGTTGCGTGCATAGGCCTCAACGTCACTCGGTTCATCGATGCAGTCGATAATTACGCGCTGGAAGAGCGCCGGCGCGCACACGAAGCCCAGCGCACGGGCGGCGCCGGCAACGGCGGGCATTAGACGAGCTGCCCGAGGATTCGTATTGGGAACCAGGATCCACCCCACGCGCTCGCCCGGCAGCGAAAGCGACTTGGAATACGAGTAGCACACGATGGTGTGCTCGTAGATCGAAGGCACCCAAGGCACCTCGGCGCCATAGACAATCTCGCGATACGGCTCATCCGAGATGAGCATAATCGGGTTCTCGGGATCGCGCTTGGCGTTGACCTCGCGTAAAACACTGGCCAGTCGCGTCAGCGTGTCGCGCGTATACACGGCGCCGGTCGGGTTATTCGGCGAGTCGATGATGACGGCAGTCGTCTTATCGGTAATCGCCTTGAGCACGTTGTCCACACTCAGCTGGAACGTATCTTCATTGGCGAGCGCCTCGACACACGTACAGCCGGCTTTCTCAATCCACACGCGATACTCCGGGAAGTACGGTGCAATGACGATAACCTCATCGCCCGGGTTCGTAACGGCGTTGAGCGTGCAGGTGAGCGAAGCCGCGGCGCCCACGGTCATAAAGACATCCTTGCCCTCATAACTCGTACCAAAGCGGCGGTTGAGCGACTCAGCCACGGCGGTACGGCACTGCGGCAGGCCCGGTGCGGGCGTGTATCCGTGCAGCTGGTCACTCGGCAGCTCCAAGGCCTTCTTAATGGACTCCGCAACGGCAGCGGGCGCCGGAACGCTCGGGTTGCCCAGCGAGAAATCGAATACGTTTTCCGCACCAATCTGCGCCTTGCGCTCAAGGCCATAGCTAAAAATCTCGCGGATGATGGAGCTTTCCGCACCGCGAGCATACATAGTTTCGTTGATCATCTGTTCCCCTTTCACATAGGCGCTATTGTACGCTTTAGCCGAGCAAAGCGCCGCAGCAATGTTGATTGGGGACAGACTTAAATGCGTGAAAACGCTCATTTAAGTCTGTCCCCAATCAACAGATGGCCCCATATCGCTCAAAAGAAATAGCCTCCGCAGGTTTCCCCGCAGAGGCTTTCGCCACAAAGGCTATTTGTCGGCGTCGGTGTCGGCACCGGCATTGGCGGCACAGTCATCGCCGGCATCATCGGATGCGGCTTCGGCATCCTCCTGCATGGCCGCCTGCGCAAATGCCGCGGCATCGGCCGCCAGCTCCTCCTCGCTCATACGAGGCGCACGCTTCTTGGTCGGCATGCCGGCCGCCTTGGCATTGCGCTCCTCCTTGGCCGCCAGGATATCGCCCTCGCGCTCAAGGTAGGCATCCCACTCGTTGTCGAGCAGGGCGTTCACGGCGTCGCCTTCGACGGTTTCGCGCTCAAGCAGCACCTTCGCCATCAGGTCAAGCTGATCGCGACGAGCATCCAAAATCTCGACCGCACGACGATGGGCCTCACGCATAATGCGCTGGACCTCAATGTCGATGCGACGCGCCGTCTCCTCGGAGTAATCCTGGTGATCGGCGTAATCGCGGCCCAGGAACACCTGATGCTGCGCCTCGCCAAACACCTGCGTGCCCAGCTCCTCGCTCATGCCCAGACGCGTGACCATCTCGCGCGCCATCTTGGTCGCGCGCTCCAGATCGTTGCTCGCGCCCGACGTGATGTCATCGCACATGAGCTCCTCGGCAACGCGACCGCCCAAGAACACGGCAAGCTCGTCGAGCATCTCGTTCTTGGTCTTGAGGAAGTGGTCCTCCTGCGGAAGCTGCAGCGTGTAGCCCAGGGCCTGGCCGCGACTGACAATCGAGATCTTGTGAACCGGATCGGAGTGCTCCAGGATGTGACCCACCAGGGCATGGCCGCTCTCGTGGTAGGCGATCGTGGTGCGCTCGGCCTCGGTCATCACGCGACCCTTGCGCTGCGGACCGGCAATCACGCGCTCCATCGATTCCTCGACCTCGTCCATCGAGATCACGGAACGATGGCGGCGGGCAGCCAGCAGCGCAGACTCGTTGAGCAGATTTGCCAGATCGGCACCGGTAAAGCCAACGGTCATCTGGGCGAGTTTCTCAAACTTCACGTCCTCGTCCATCGGCTTGTTCTCGGCATGCACGCGCAAGATCTGCTCGCGACCCTTTACGTCCGGACGGTCGACCGTGACCTGACGGTCAAAACGGCCGGGACGCAGTAGTGCCGGATCCAGAATGTCGGGGCGGTTGGTGGCAGCGATTAGGATGACCGACTCGCTCTCCTCAAAACCGTCCATCTCGACCAGCAGCTGATTGAGCGTCTGCTCGCGCTCGTCGTGGCCGCCGCCCAAGCCGGCACCGCGCTGACGTCCTACGGCGTCGATCTCGTCGATAAAGATGATCGACGGGGCCTGGGACTTGGCCTCCTTAAAGAGATCGCGCACGCGGCTGGCGCCGACGCCCACGAACATCTCAACAAAGTCAGAGCCCGAGATGCTAAAAAACGGCACGCCCGCCTCGCCGGCAACGGCCTTGGCCAGCAGCGTCTTACCAGTACCCGGAGGGCCCACCAGCAACACGCCGCGGGGAATCTTGGCGCCCAGCTTGCGATAGCGATCCGGGTCGCTCAAGAAGTCACGAATCTCTTCGAGCTCCTCAACAGCCTCGTCCACGCCGGCAACGTCTTCGAACTTGACCTTGGGGCGCGTAGCCTCGTTGGTCTTGGCGTTGGTCTTGCCAAACTGCATGTTTCTATTATTGGCGCCCATCATCTGGCGCATAAAGTAGAACATGATGGCGATCAGGGCAATCGTCGGAAGCACACTCATCGCCAAGTCGCCCCAAAAATCGGGATCGTTGGTGTTGACGATGTACTTGGTATCGGGGTGCTCCGCCATGAGCTCGGCAAGCGAATCGGAGCCAACATAGGTCGAGGAGAAGCTCTTGAGCTCGCTCGTATCGCCCTTGTCCTTCTTCGTCTTCCAGTAATGGCCCGTCACGCTTCCGTCCTGAACCGTATAGGTCAGATCTTCGACGCGATCCTGCTTGATGGCGCTGACCATCTCGCCCGTCGCGAGCTTTACGGTATTGCTGGATTTGGCAAAGCCGGAGCCCATGTTAAAGAAGGCGTAACCCAGAAGCGCGCAAGCCAAAAGAAAATACAGCCAGCCCGTACGCGTGGGCTTCTTGCCTCCGGGCATCCCCGGAATCTTTGGGTCCCGGGGAGTCTGGGAATTGTTGTCGTTACGGTCGTCGGGCATCTTACGAATAAACCTCCGGTTTCAAAATGCCCAGATACGGAAGGTTGCGATAGCGCTCGGCATAGTCGAGGCCGTAGCCCACCACAAAGGCATCGGGGCAATGGGTTCCAACATACTTGGGCGTGATGGCCGAGGTACGGTCCTCAACGTCCTTCCACAGGAAGGCGGCAACCTCCAGCGAGGCGGGCTTGCGGCTCTCGAGGTTCTTCATCAGGTACTTGAGGGTCAGACCCGAGTCCAGAATGTCCTCGACGATCAGCACGTCGCGACCGCGGATGTCGATATCCAGGTCTTTAATGATACGCACGATACCCGAGGTCTTCACACCGTCGCCATAGCTCGAAACAGCCATGAAATCGATGTTGGTCGGCAGCTCGATCTTGCGCATCAGGTCGCCCATAAAGACCACGGCACCGCGCAGGACCGCAATCAGCACCAGATCCTTACCCGCGTAGTCGCGAGTAATCTGCTCGCCCAAGCGAGAGACGATACCGTCGATATCCTCCTGCGTAAACAGAACCTTCTCGATATCCGGATGTTGAGAAGCCATGACAACCCTTTCTTGTGCTTATCGCCCACACACCGCCGCATGGACGCGAACTACACATTCTAGCAGCGCACGGGGTATATTTACCAGCACGTACGCCATCAGCGCGGGAATACCGTCAACGTCGCACAGAATAGCTGGCGCGAAGTGCTATTCCGCATCGACCACACGAAGCAGATATGCCACGCGCGTTGCGGCCGTGCATTTAAAACGCTCGTCCGCGCGAACGCCCGCGACCCATACCACGGCACCTCCCGGAGCCGTTCTTACCACGGGTACGCCAGAGCGGTCTGAAACAGGAATGCGCGCCTCGTTCAACAGGTCTGACACTTTCTTGCTTCGGCCGTTCATCCCCAACGGACACATTACATCTCCCGGTACAGGGCTATCCACCCACAGGCGCGCCGATCGTGCCTCGGCGGGAATCTCCCCGCGCGAGCCGGCTAGCATCCGCTCGCTATCGCGGTCGGCGAATCCCAGAGCCGCCGCATCCACCAAGGCCGCAACCTCTCCGGCAGCAGCAAGCTCGCGGGCACGATGCACGATATCGCACCCCGGCTCCACAGCTATCGGCTCTGCCGTCAGCATACGCCCCGCCCCCAGCGGCAGACGGCCGGGAACGGAGATCCAGTCGGCTACTAAGTCCTCGCGCGCCGCCGGGGCCTTGAGCGCCAGCATGCCAAACTCCACCCGGGCATCAATTCCCGCAGGAAGCGTAACCGAGCCCGAGCCCGCAGCGACGCAGGCGAGCACGCGCTCCGCGTGCCGCATCTCCGGTCGTGCGTCGGGATCGATACGCTTAATCGCCAACCGCACAATACGCCGTGCAATCACAACCTCGGCGGCGGCAAGACGGCGCGCATCGAGCACCAGTGCGCCCGCCGCTTCCTTGCGCAAGCAGCTTCGAAACGCCTGTGCCGAAAGCTGGGAAAGAAAGGCGTCTTCGTCGCCCAGAATTTCGCAAGCGGCGCCAATCGTCTTACAGACGTTCGCGTTGCGCTGTGCCACCACCGGCATCACCCGATGGCGCACATAGTTGCGCAGGTACGAAACGTCCTCGTTGCTTTCATCTTCCCGCCATGGCTGACCGTGCACCTGCAGATAGCTCACGAGCTCATCGTGCGTGAGGTCGAGCAAGGGGCGCACCACAATGTTCCGACGGCGCGGAATGCTCGAAAGACCCGCAGGACCCGACCCTTTAATGGCATTCATCAAAAACGTTTCCGCGCGGTCCGACGAGGTATGCGCAGTGCAGATACGAGCCGCCGTCCGCGGTGCGCCCGATTCGGCACAAAGTTCGCGAACATATCTCCGTGCCGCGGCGTAGCGCACCTCGCGGGCCGCAGCCTCGATATTGCCCGATTCGTTATCAAAATAGGCATGCTCAACACACAGCGGCAAGCCGTATTGCGCACACAGGTCACGTACAAAGGCCTCGTCGCCATCGGATGCCTCCCCGCGCAGATGATGGTTCACATGCAGCACGTGCAAACGCTCGCGCGCAATGGGAGCGACGCCGCGGCCGTCCTGGATATCCAGCTTTGATGTGCAAGCCATAAGGAGCAGTGCCGTCGAGTCCGCACCGCCTGATACCATGAGCACTACGGGGGCAGCGGCCTGCCGCGTTGCCAGAGCGCTCTTATCCGTCCTCGGCGCGGCATGATGTCCATAGTGCTGAGATACCGTTGGCATTCGCTTCCTCCTCTATTCGTCCGCACCCATTGTATCCTTTGGAATCTTATGTCTCGT
>DAWDYI010000060.1:0-11631 GCA_052344885.1 Collinsella aerofaciens | reverse complement strand
GAGAGGACCTCGTTGAGCGCGCGGGCGAGCTCGGTGGTGTGGCCGGGGATGGCGCTGTAGCGGATGCCCATCTCCGAGATCTTGGCAAAGGCGGGCTGCAGGGCGGTGAGCAGCTCGGACTTAAGCTGGCTGTCGATCTTGTCGCGCGTGTAGCTATCGGTCACGTTGCCGCATACGTTGGTGTAGAACAGCAGCGGGTTGGTGATGCGGTACGAATACTCGCCGTTGCAGCGCACGGAGATGTCGACGTCCAGGCCAATGTTGTTATCGACCACGCGGAAGGGCACGGGCGAGGCGGTGCCGTACTTGTTGCCGATGATCTCCTTGGTGTTGATGAAGTAGACACGCTGGTCCTTGCCCGCGTCGCCGCCAAAGGTAAAGCGGCTGCCGATATTGGCGAAGGTCTCCTTGATGGAATCGCCCAGGTTGCCGCTAAAAACGCTCGGCTCGCTGCCGGTGTCAAAGACGAACTCACCGGGCTCCAGCGCGACTTCGATGATCTTGCCGTTTTGCACCACGAGCATGCCCTGGCCGTCGTTGACGGCGATGACCGAGCCGTTGGAGATGACGTTGTCCTCGCCGCGCGTGTTGGAGCTGCGGCCGCCGGTGCGCTTGCTGCCCTTGCAGGCCAAGACGTCAGCGGGCATCGATTCGCAGTAGATAAATTCCTTCCACTGGTCGGCCATGACGCCGCCGGCAGCACCCAATCCAGCTTTCAAGAGTCCCATGGTGATCTTCCTTTCTCGTCAAAGGCCGGGTGGTATTGGTCAGGATGGTTAATCGTCCTTGTCGTCCTTCATGACAACGGTGGTCTCGGTGTGGCTGAAGGTGTCGTGCTTCTCGGTCAGGTCGAGCTCGCCACAGTAGCAATCGGCGTGGGTGGCCTCGTTGGCCGTCTTGAGCTGGCCCACCAGCAGCACGTCTGCGATGACCACGATGATCAGCGGCGCGACGATGTTGATGAGGATGCCCTCGATATCAAAGGTGAGGTAATCCGGATCGAAGGCGTTTTCACCCATGAAGAGGATCTGGGAGAGGACAAATCCGATCACAAAGAACAGCACCGAGGCGATAGCGAGCTTGGGCTTGGAGCAAGGAAGCTCGCCGACCATACGGCCGGTTTGGCCGTTCATGGCAAACAGGTAGCTCTTGCCGTTCCACGAGGTGGAAAGCATCCACACGGGGAACAGGGCATAGTCGCTGTCTTCCCAGGTGTAGTCGAGCTGCTTGCTTTCGACCGTGGCATCGTCATATTCGTCGACGACGGTTTCGCGCAGGGCCGAGATCGTGCTTTCCTCCATGCGGCGTTCGGCGCGCGCCTTGCAGGTTTCGCAGTCCTCGTCGTAGCGGTTGGCGATGTAGCCGGGCATATACGCGACCGAAAACGGGCGCAGGGCATCGTAGTCAAACGGCTCGATGGCGTCCATGTGGCCGTCGGGCATCTTGGACGATCCGTCGACGGGCACGCGCTTAAACGAGATGTTTCCCTTGCGGTAGGCGTCGTAGTGGTCGGTGGTCGTGACGGTGCGGTCGGATTCCTCGGTCACGGTCTCGTTGGTCGCATCGAAGCACACTTCGCCGTCCACGCGGGCGCCGTAAAGCCAAAACGGCACGTAAACGCCTTGGACTTCGTCGATGTGGTTGCCGGTGACAAAGCTCTTGGGCAGCAGGATCTTGCCCTTGTAGTGCTCTTTGAGCGCGGCCATAACGTCGTCGCGGCCGAGCTTAAACGGAATCACCAGGTCGGGTGAGAAGTCGCCCGAGAGCTGACCGGGTGCCACGGCGGAGTTGCCGCAGTACGGGCAGGTGGTGACGGCGACGGTGCCGTCGGACACGAGCTCGGCGCCGCACGACGAGCAGATGTAGCCGGCGTTTTGGGCGAGCTCCTGCACCGCGTCGTCGGCGACGGGCTTGGGCGTTGCGGCTGCCGCATCGGCTTTGGCGTCGGCCTTGTCCTGGCGCTCGCGATAGAGGGCCTCGACTTCTTCGACTTCAAAGCGCGAGTCACAGTAGTCGCAGACGAGCTTTTGCTCGGCACTGGCAAAGTGAAGGGGGCCGCCACACGCGGGGCATTGATAGTTGACGCTCTCGAAGGCCATGATCGGTCCTTTCGCTGCCGGAGGCTATGCGCCGATGGCGCCGCCGCAGTATTCGCAGCGCCCGCTGGCATCGGGAATGGTGGTGGCTCCGCAGAAGGGGCAGGTGACCGCGGTCTTGGGGGCCTTGGCGGCCACGACGCTATCGCGCGTCTCCTGGCGCAGCTGCACCAGCGCGTCGCGGACCTCGGTTGCCTGGCGCTTGGCCTCGCGGTATTCGATGGAGCCGCGCTGATCGATGGTGGAGTCGTTCACGCGCAGGTTGATCTCGGTAAAGTACGGCGTGTTGACGTGAATGGTCAGGTTAAAGTCGTAATCCAGGTCATAGCGCGGCGGATTGTAGCTCTCGCGCTCGCCGTCCTTGGTCTCGCGATAGATCTCGGTGCGATGCTCGTCGATATCCATATCGCAGCCGAGTACCTGCGAGAACTCGATGATGTCGGGATTGGCGTCGCGCCAGCGGCTCTGCGAAGTGATGATCAACAGGCCCGCGTCCTCATCGAGCATAATATTGGTGCGCCCGGCAGAAAGCGTGCGCGTGGGGTTGAACGAGGCCAGGCGCTCGGCGTTGGCCTCGCGGTAGGCGAGTTGCTCGCGGATGTCGTCCGCGGTGCTGGAGCGATAGCCGTGAAAGTAGGGGGAGAGCTTGCCGGCGCACTCTTTGCACAGGTAGCCTTCATTGATTTTTGTCTTACCTAGAAGTCCCAGCTCGGTACCGCAAATCGCGCACTCTTTCTTCTCGAACATCTTGTCAAAGAAGCCCATGGTTGCCTCCCACCAACTGGTAGCGTGTGTCACTTTTGATGATGGGGGAGTGCGCGATCCTTCGCGATACCCAGACGGCTCAAGGAGTCTCCACAACTGGGACACATGGCCCATTTTTCATCCGACACATAGGGACACTCCTTGCCGCGGGTAGTCATTGGGCACTCATTGGGGACGTACTTAAATGAGTGGCAGTTGGAGACACTCCTTGCCGAGCTAGAGGCCGCGCGTGCCCCTTCTGGTCCATGAGGCTCAAAACCGCGGTGTGACGTGAACGGCTGGGGTCAAATTTGCAGCATTTCAAGCCTGGCTTCGATATTGAGACTGGTTCTTTATTAAAATAGATTTCCAGACAATTGAGCGGCTGGGGGTTAACCATGAGGGGCATGGGAGACACAACCGCATATTTGCGTCGGGGCATTCGGGAGATTATATGCCTGGTGCTGTTCTTCTTCACGTTTTTGGCGTGCGAGTATCTTTTTGATGTGCGCATGGCCGAGTTCGTGTCTCCGAACGAGGTCGTTATTTATGAGAGCCTTGTCATCGGCGCGAGCGTGATTGGCTTTTTTGTGCGTCCCATTCTGTACTATCGCCGTCCCCATGCCATTGACGCGACGAGTGACGTCACGGGCGTTTTGCTGGTGGCGGCATTGCTGCTGTTGATTATGGCGGTTCAGGTTGAGGTGGTAATTACCGGCGGTTTGGTGGCGTGCTGCGCGCTGGGCTACTGCGGATCGACTGCTCATGCAAATTTTGCGAGGCGCTTTGCGCGAACGCCCTGCTTGGCGCGCGCCGCCGCACTTTCTTACGCCATGGGCGTTCTGGTGCAGGTTCTCAACCACATGGTGGTGCCTGTCGGCATTCCTCAGCAGGCTGTTCTGGTCGTCTGTGCGATCGCGCAGGTGGCGTTGCTCCACGGTGCCCGACGCGCCAAGCTGCGCGACGAGTCCGATCCCAACTTTGAACCCAGTGCTGCCGGGCTTTCGGTAGATGCTCTGGAATATGGCGCCAAGTGGCATGACGATCCCGAGGCAAAGGCGGCATTCCGTCGCGCCGTAGTTCGCCTGACCGTGGCGACGGCGTATCTTTCCAGCGTATTCGCCGCTCTCAACGCGGGCTTCACGACCCTGCATGCTGTCGGAGCCGTCGATTTGGGCGATTGGCCGTGCCTGCTGCTTGTCGTGAGCTCGTTGGTCGCTGGCGCACTATTTGACCTGCACGGCCGCTCGTATATGAATATCGGCATGACATGTGCCGCCATACTGTCCACGCTTTCGTTCTTTGTGCTCATCGTCGATGGCAATGGCGGCAACGAGCTTGCTGCCACGATCATCTTTTATCTGGGCTTGGGCTTTTTCGTGGTGTTCTTTACCACAAAATATGCCGCCGTCTCGCTCTATGCGCGCTGGTCATATTTTTGGCCGTGCATGGGTCGCGTCGTCAACAACGTGTGCTCGATGTTCGTGACGGCGCCGGCAGTGGCGATTATCTCGAGTCAAAATGTGCTGGCTGCGGTCGGTGCGGCGCTCGTGATGTTTGTGGGCATTGCGATTACGCTGCTGGGGCAGTTGGGGCAACGGGCCGATGATGCCGCGATGCGGGACGGACTGCCGCTTGCCACCGACGATCTTGGTGGGGATCTTGCGCCCACATGCTCCGACCCCGAGCCCGTGGAGGCAGCGGAGCTCACGTCCGATGAACGCCTTGATGCCTTCGTCGCCACCTTTGGGCTTACAGAGCGCGAGCGCGATATTCTTGAGGTCTTGGTCGTTTCGGACCAGAGCGTTCAGGACATCGCCACAACGCTCTTTCTTTCGCGCTCCACGCTCTATCGCCACATTTCCTCGATCAACAAAAAGGCCGGTACCGCCTCGCGTGTGGCCCTTATCAACTTCTTCTGGTCCTGGACACCCAAGGACTAGCTAACCTCCCAATAAGTTGCGGTGGAATAGTCCCTAAATTAAAGTCACGGGGCTTTAATTTAGGGACTATTTCACCGCAACTGCTGGGGGGATAGACTGCGGCGGCGGCAGAGGCAGCGGCAGCGGCGTTGGCAGCTGTGGTAGTGGCAACGGCAGCTGGCAGGGTGTTTTCCGTCTACTTGCTACAGCAGCTCGCCGTGGCGGGCAATGTAGCGGCACTTTGCCAGCTGGGTGAGCGCGATATAGGCGATAACGATGCCAATGAGCAGCCCAAAAAAGCTCGTGGGCAGCGGCATGAGGCCGAGCACATCGGCGATGGGGCTTGCCGGCAGCCAGGTGACGAGCGCCAGGCCCAGCACGGTAAGAACGCACAATGCGGGCGCGGCGTGGTCGCGCGGGCTCGGCAGATGCGGGGAGCGCAACATGTGGACCACGAGTGTCTGCGACCACATGGACTCGACAAACCAGCCGCTCTGGAAGAGCGCAGCAAAGGTCGCCATACCCGCGACGTCGCCCGCGGCGGCAAGCTCGGACCAGCTTGCGTCCACGGCGGCGGGGCACACCACAAAGAAGAGCGCGGCGAAAGTCGCGATATCAAACAGTGAGCTCACGGGGCCCAACTCGAGCATAAAGCCCTGAATGGACGCGGCATCCCAGGCGCGCGGGCGGGAGGTCCAGGCGTCATCGACGGTGTCCCACGGCAGCGCGATGCATACGATCTCGTAGACCAGCGACAGCAGCACCAGCTGCAGAGCGCTCATGGGCAAGAATGGCAAGAACAGGCTCGCGACGGTCACGGACAGCACGTTGCCAAAGTTGGAGCTCACCGTGGTCTTGAGGTACTTGAGCAGGTTGCCGTAGGTGCGGCGGCCTTCGATGATGCCGCGCTCGAGCACGCCCAGGTCCTTCTGGAGCAAGATGATATCGGCGGATTCCTTGGCAATGTCGACGGCCGAATCGACCGAGATGCCGCAGTCGCTCGCACGCATGGCGGCGGCGTCGTTGATGCCGTCGCCCATAAAGCCCACGGTGCGGCCGAGCCGCTCGCGCATGACGCGCACCAGGCGCGCCTTCTGCAGCGGCGAGAGCTTGGCGAAGAGATGGGTGCTCTCGGCGCGCTCGGCAAGCTCGGCGTCATCGAGTGCATCGATCTCGGAGCCCAGCAAGACATTGCTCGCGTCGATACCGATCTGCTCGCAGACGGTGGCGGCGACGCGATCGTTGTCGCCGGTCAGGACCTTGACTGCTACGCCCTTGGCCTCGAGGGTGGCGACGGCGCCCGCGGCACTCGCCTTGGGCGGATCGAGGAAGGCCAAAAAGCCCATCAGCACCATGTCGCACTCGTCGGCGATGCCAAACTCGCCCACGCAGCGCGGATCGGTCTTCTGCGCCACAGCAATCACGCGCAGGCCCTCGGCGTTGAGCCCGGCGACCTGCTTGCGAATCTGGGCGAGCTTCTCGTCGGTGAGTGGCTGAGCGATGCCATCGACCTCGACAAAGGAGCAGATCTCGAGCATTTCCTCGGCAGCTCCCTTGGTCACCATCTGGGTTTTGCCCTGGGCGTCGGCGACAACTACGCTCAGGCGTCGGCGCGAGAAATCGAAGGACACCTCGTCGACCTTGGTATAGCGGCCGCGCAGGCTCTGGCCCAGCATGGAATCGGGCACGACGGTCGAGGGCGTCACATCGGCACGGTCGATTACGGCCAGGTCGATAAGGTTCTTGAGACCGGTCTGGAAGAAGCTGTTCAAAAACGCATGGCGCAGCACGCGTGCGTCCTCGTTGCCATCGGTGTTGAGGTAGCGCTCGAGCACGATGCGGTCTTCGGTGAGGGTGCCGGTCTTGTCGCAGCGCAGGACGTCCATCGCGCCGAGGTTTTGAATCGCCGGCAGCTCCTTGACGATAACCTGGCGACGGGCGAGGTCCTTGGCGCCCTGTGACAGGCTCGTGGTCACGATGACGGGAAGCATCTGCGGCGTGATGCCCACGGCCACGCTCGTGGCGAACAGCAGCGCGTCGATGACGTTGCCCTTGGTGGCGGCGTTGATGGCAAAGACCGCCGGCGCCATAACGAGCATCAGGCGCACGAGCAACATGGAGACGCTCGAGACACCGCGGTCAAACGCGCTCTTCTCGCCGCGCCCGTTGAGCATCTTGGCGATGCCGCCCAGGTAAGTGTCTGAGCCGGTGGCTACGACAAGTGCCATAGCGGTGCCGTTTTGCACGGAGGTGCCGGTAAAGACGATGTTCTTGCAGGCAGAGAGCGGCAGCGCGGAGTTGTCGGCACCCTCGACGACGGTGATGGCAGCGGTCTTCTCGACGGCCTCGCTCTCGCCGGTGAGTGCGGACTCGATCACAAACAGATCGCGCGCGGTGATGATGCGGGCGTCGGCCGGCACCATATCGCCGGCAGAGAGGCGGATCACATCGCCGGGGACGAGCTCGTCGAAGGGGATCTTGATGCGCTCGCCGTCGCGCAGGGCGGTGCAGGTGTTGGAGACCAGGTCCTTAAGGGCCTCGGCCGCATTGCCGCTGCGGGCTTCTTGGATAAACTTCATGCCGCCCGATACCAGCAGCATGATGCCGATGACGATGACCGCGGAGGGGTCGCGCTGCGGCTCGGGCACGGCGAGCACGTCGATATAGAGCGAGATCAGCGCGAGCGCGGCGAGGATGCCGGCGAAGGGATCGATGAAGGCGTCGGCGATGCGACGGGCGAGCGTCTTGGTCGGTGCCTCGATGGTGTTGGGGCCGGAGGTGTCCAGGCGCTCGGTTGCCTGCTCGGCGGTGAGGCCGTTTGCCGTGGCGTCAAGCAGTACGAGAGCGTCCTCGGCGCTATGGGTGGCGGCGAATATGGTGTTCTTGGACAGGCCGGCGTGGGCGGCGGGACGCGCCGTGTGGCGGCGCTTGGAGATTGCTTCGAGCACCGTGGCCGTTTTGAGCATCAGCATAGGGTCCTCCTTGTTAAAGGGAGTTAGCGTACGTGTCGTATTTGCTTCAAAAAACCTAGATGTCGCTCACGTCAAGCTCTTGAGCCCACAAAGGGTGCAGCGCGCCTTTGTGGTGGTTTTGGCGATCTGCCGGTGGCGTTTATGCGTGTGCGGAGTCCTCGTGGCGTGCCGAGGGCGACATGCAGGTTTTTCGACTATGACTGCCTTCCATGGCACACCTCCTAAAGGCTGAGCGCAGCGCGCTTTGGGTATCTCGTACCCCTTTTTAATCCGCCCGTATTCTTGATGAGGGGGTTTGCCATGTCAACCCCATTGTTCGGAAAACCATTCCCCCTGACAAAGCCTTTACAGAATGCCGTGGCTCCAAAGCGCGCCCGCATCGACGCTTCGCCTGCGCTAAACTGGAAGGCACGTACGCGATCACGAGAGGAGCCCGCATGGAGGCTTACAAGCAAGAGTTCATCAAGTTTATGGTCGAGTCCGACGTTCTTAAGTTCGGCAGCTTTACGCTCAAGAGCGGCCGTCAGTCCCCGTTCTTTATGAACGCCGGCGCTTACGTGACGGGCTATCAGCTCAAGAAGCTGGGCGAGTATTACGCCCAGGCCATCCACGATAACTTTGGCGACGACTTTGATGTGCTGTTTGGACCGGCCTACAAGGGTATTCCGCTGGCCGTCGTGACCGCAATTGCCTACCACGAGCTGTACGGCAAGGAGGTCAAGTACTGCTGCGACCGCAAGGAGGCCAAGGACCACGGTGCCGATAAGGGCAACCTGCTGGGTTATGAGCCCAAGGACGGCGACCGTGTGGTCATGGTCGAGGACGTTACCACCAGCGGCAAGTCCATCGACGAGACCTATCCCAAGGTCAAGGCTGCTGCCGATGTCGAGATCAAGGGCCTGATCGTGTCCCTCAACCGCATGGAGGTCGGCAAGGGCGGTGTGACCACCGCGCAGAAGGAGATCGAGGCCAAGTACGGTTTCCCCGTCGCGAGCATCGTCTCCATGGCCGAGGTCGTCGAGACCCTCTACAACCACGAGATCGACGGCAAGGTTGTCATCGATGACGAGCTCAAGACCGCCATCGACGCCTACTACGAGCAGTACGGAGCTCAGGAGTAGTTACGGCGTTTTACCAAACGCCGTAACTGCTCGACGCTGCGCGGGCCGCATTTGGACAATCTGACGTTCAACTTCAAGGGCGCGACCAGAAGGTCAGCGCCCTTTTGTTTCACGTCACCTTGTCACAAATGCGACCCGCTCGCTGTCCGTTCTCTACCTGCGGCGTCGTCTTGCTCCGAATGCGGCCCGTTCGCTGTCGTTGCCGAAACATCGGCGATGCCGGAGTAGTCATTGGGGACGTTCTTAAATGACTAGTCAGAAATGAGCGTGGATAATCTCCCGGTTTTGGCCTGTGTGCGGGCTCAAAGTGGGAGATTATCCGCGCTCGCTTTAATTTGCTTGGGCTGCGATGCCTATCTAATCGGCTCGGCGTCTTCCCTGAGAATCGAAAGATACTCTTCATACCCGTACTGCCGGTATCTCTGTCTTGACTCGTCGAGCGGACGGAGGATACCCAATTCTTCAAATGATTTGACGAGCGAGCTCGCGGTACTCCTGCCGATATCGAGTTGGGCAGCGATGAATGCGGTGTCGACGATGGGGTGCTCTTCAAGAATGCCCAACAGCCTTTGCCCGTTTGCAGCAGTCCTTCCGAGATTTTCGGTAATGGTTGCTGTGGAACGGTTATGGAGGTCAACAAGGTTTTTTAAAGACCCTACCGAGTCCTTCGCACTCTCGAGAAGACTGTTGCAGAAAAACTCTATCCATTCCTCGTAAGTGCCTCTCTCCCTTACGGATGTGAGTTGCCGGTAGTACTCGCTTCGGTTTTTCTTGAACTGGAACGATGGATAGAACAAGCAAGAATGAAGAACGCCATCATTGATGAGCATAAGTGTAATGAGAAGCCTGCCCAGGCGACCGTTTCCGTCTAGGAATGGATGGGCAGTTTCAAATTGGTAATGGACGAGCGCCGCCCGCACAATCGGATCCATTTCGACTTGAGGCTCATTGATAAAGCGTTCGAGGTCCTGGAGCGTGTTACTCAAATCTTCAATGTTTGGAGGGACAAACGATGCGGTTGCAATGGTGCAGCCTGAGGGGCCAATCCAGTTTTGTGAGGAGCGCAGCTCGCCTGGGTTCTTCTCCGTTCCGCGCACTCCGTCCAGCAGGACCGCATGAACTTGCCTAAGAAGTCTCGTGCACAAGGGCATCTTTTTGAGCAGTTCTACGCCGCGGTCGACAGCACGGACGTAATTCACGACGTCTGCGACATCTTTATGATGGAGTTGTGTTTGCGATGGACTAAGTAGGTCGTCAAACGTGCACTGGGTTCCCTCAATTTGCGAAGAAAGGAGTGCTTCTTTGCGCACGTACATTGTCAGATACATGTCGGCGTTGGGAACAAAGTAGAGCATGCCTTCAAGCTCTCCAAGCTTTCGTGAGCATGCGGAAAGCGTGCGATAGGTTTCCTCGGTGAGGTTTAGCTGCCTCAATGATTGCAAGGGCGTTGGAAAAAACGAATAGTAAGCCAATTTCCCCGATAGATTATTGCGGAGCGTTCCCTGGCCGTTCTCCTCGATTTGCATCGCGCCCTCCATATCTTTAGTGCCGGAAACTCGTTATTAAGCTAATCATATCAATTCTAATAACGAGTTTAGGGATTAAATAGTTATTAGAATTGATGTAAACAATCTAATGATGAGAAGTCGTTATTACTTGACCATGGAGCTCGGCTTGGTACAAGGGGGTCATCCAAAATGAACGTGGATAATCTCCCGTTTTTGGCTCGGTGACGGCCTCAAAGTCAAAGTGGGAGATTATCCACGCTCGTTAGTTAAGCGTCCGAAAATCCACACTCGCCAAACCTACCAAAAAGGGACGGTTTTATTTTGGCACGTTTCGGTCGGTATCAGGAAGTGTCAGGGACGGGGCAGCGGCGGGACTCGAGAGCGAAAAGAAGTGTCGGGTTTGGCGCGCCCGCTTCTGCCCGTCCCGTGCACAGGCGATACTCGGCTTATCGACCAGCGATGCAAAGGAGATGCTCGTCCCACGAGCACTACCGGGAAGGGCTCGCGATTCGAGTCCCCACCTTAGCATTTGAACCATTTGGCACTATAATTACCGTAGGCATGCGCACAACGTTGCGCTTAATCAAGAGGAGAAAACGTATGGGTCTGTTTGACATGTTCAAGAAGAAGGCTGAGCCCGCGGCTGCCGCTGCTCCGGCCTCTATCTCTGCTTCTGCTGGCGCCGACGTGCTGTGCTCGCCCGTCAAGGGCAAGGTCATCAAGATGGCTGACGTGCCCGATCCCGTCTTTGGTGGCGAGGTTCTGGGCAAGGGCTGTGCCGTGTGGCCCGAGGACGATCTGGTCTACGCTCCCTGCGACGGTAAGGTGACCGTCACCATGGGTCACGCCGTGGGCTTGCAGTCCGATAGCGGCATCGAGGTTCTGGTGCACGTTGGCGTCGATACCGTCAACATGAACGGCGATGGCTTCGAGGGCTTCGTCAAGGCCGACGACGTTGTGAAGGCTGGCCAGCCCATACTCAAGATCGACCGCGCCAAGATCGCCGCTGCCGGTTACAAGGACTGCGTCGTCGTGGCCGTGTCCAACACCGCCGAGTTTGCCGATGTCGAGCTCACCGTTGAGGCAGAGTCCGCCGTCGCCGCCGGTGACGCCATCGTCAAGGTCGTCCGCAAGTAAACTGCGGCGTCCAAAGGATGTGCAAGGGTGGTCGGGTTTTCCGGCCACCTTTTTTATTGCACCGCGGGAAAGCGTTTTATTGCACGTTGGGCGGGCTTGCAAACCGTTCGGACGCTAAAACGAACCGACCG
>DAWDYI010000059.1:0-12303 GCA_052344885.1 Collinsella aerofaciens | reverse complement strand
TCGCTGCCGGCCAGGCGCAGCAGCAGGCCGCCCCGCAACCGGCACCTGCTCCCGCCCCGGCACCGGCTCCCGCCGCCGCGCCTGCGGCCGGCACGTGGACCTGCAGCTGCGGCGCCACCAACACCGGCAAGTTCTGCTCCGAGTGCGGCAGTCCCGCGCCCGTCCCCGCACCGGCCAAGTGGTTCTGCCCCAACTGCGGTAGCGAAAACGGCGGCAAGTTCTGCAGCAACTGCGGAACGCCCAGGCCCTAGCGCCCCTAACTGGTAATGAGCGGGGGATCCGCCACCCCCGCATTTGCTTCTATGGGTTTCGTTCGATGAAGGAGGACACCATGAAGACAACGTTCAAAAAGTCCGCGCTCGCATTCCTGACATGTGTCTTGGCGCTCGCCTTTGCCCTGACGGGCTGCAGCGGCGGCGGCAAAGACCCCAAGGCCAACTTCGTCGGCAGCTGGCAGTACTCGGGTGGAACCGTGGATGGCGAAGAGCTGACCGATGAGTACATGGACATGCTCAAGGAGTGGGGCCTCAACTGCGTCCTGATCCTCGACGAGGACGGCACAGGCGTCCTCGATATGTTCCTTGAGGTCGCCGACCTGAAATGGGAAGCCAAGGACGCCACCACCGTAACGATCACCGCCGAAGATGAGTCGCACGACCTGAAGCTCAAGGACGACAAGCTCGTCCTGGAGGTGGAAGGCGACAAGCTTATCTTCACCAAGTCCGACAAGGATCTGTCCGGCACGGTGAAGAAGGATCGCGAGGCGGCCGAGAAGGAAGAAGAGATCGATGAGGCCGTCGAAGACGACGACGTCCAGAGTGTCGAAATCTCCCCCGCCGTCACCGTCGCCGATGACGATCTGTGCACCATCACCATCACCGAGAAATTCAAGGACGACTGGGGCGACATCGGCTTTGTCGTCAACATCACCAACAAGAGCGACAAGGACCTGACCTTCTACGCTCCTTCCGGCAAGACCAACGTCAACGGCACTATGAAGGAACCCTGGTTCTCGGCTAACCTGATGCCCGGCACCAGCGCCACCGAGGAATTCACGTTCTCGAGCGGCGAGCTTGACAGCCTTGACGACCTGGTCAATACGACCATCGGCATCGACGCCTACCTGACCGATTCCTACGAGGACGTCGCCTCCTACAGCGCAACCATCGCGTAGCGGCAGACATCGACGGCCGCGGATTGGCGGATACATCCGCGCACATGTCAGGCGGGGCCGCAGGAGTTGATCCTGCGGCCCCGCCGCTTTATGCCGATGCGTAACGAGCGCTAGCGCTCCATGTTGGGAACGATGCTGCCCTCCGTTACTGCGCGCACGGCCAAGCGCATGATGTTGTCGTAGCCGGTCTTATTGAGAATCTCCGAGATGCGGCGTTTGATGGTGCCCTCGCTCATAAACAGCTCGGCCGCGATCTCGCGGCGGCTTTTACCCTCGCAGGCAAGGCGCAAGATCGACAGTTCGACATCGTCGAGGGCCGCCGTGCCCGAGAAGATGCTCTCGGGCGGCTTGGGAAACGTGCAGTAACCCGCCAGCGTGGAGCGCATCACGGCGAATAGCTCGTCGATACCGACGTTCTTGTACACAAAGCTGTCGACGCCCGCCTCGCGCGCCTGGTCCACAAAGGTGATTTCGGGCATACCCGTCATGATAATGACGCGGCACTCGGGCAGTTGTTCTTTGATGCGCGCCGCCGCCACGATGCCGTTGGAATCATGCTCGGTGCATACGTCCATCAGTATCATGTCCGGGCGCTCCTTAAGCACAACGTCCAAGGCATCCGAGGCGTCGGCGATCGCGGCAACAACCGTCATGTCGAGCTGGTCACCGACGGAGCGCGCGAGGCTCTCGCGCAAGATAGCCTGGTCTTCGACGATTAACACGCGGATCATGAGCTTCTCCTTTGGACCGTGGCGTTGGAGGCGAGCGGGATGGACACCGTAAGCGTGAAGGGCGGGGCGGTGTGGACTTCCAGGCTGCCGCCCAGATTCTGTGCGACATGCCTCATACCTGGGATACCCGTTCCCTCGCGATACGATACGGGTGCAGGCGCGCCGTCGTTAGAAACGGCCATCCGCGCAACAGCGCCGTCTTCCGACGTCTCCTGCCGCAGGCGCACATGGACCCGATGGGCCTGTGCATGCTTGGTGGCATTGGTCGAGGCCTCGCGGATAATCTGCAGAAAGGCTGCGGCGACACGCGCGTCGCTTGGCAGCTCGCCCTCCACATCGATCTGCACGCTCACCAGGCCAAAGGCATGGACGATATCGCCCAGTTGCTCTGCCGGTTCGGTGTCGCCCCCGCTGCGCAGATCGGCAGCGATTGAGCGCAGCAGCGGATCGATCTGCTCGAGTGACTCGTCATCCAGGCGCCCCTCCTCCAGATAACGATGGAGGATGGACAGACGCTGCCCGATCACGTCGTGCACGCGAGCGCGCATACGCAGATAGGCCGCATTGTCAGCAACTTTTTTGACTTCTTCGATCTGGGCTTGGAGCTCTTGGCCCGCAAGCTCAAGCAGGTGGTTGGCTTGCGCCAGGCGATCATGGGCATGCGCATACTCTGTTACATCCAGGCCGATAATGCGCTCGAAGAGGCGGCCCGAAACCATAACGTCATCGTGCACAAACAAGCGAATCTCGGCGGGAGAAACCTCGACCACCGCCCGCGCCTCACCAAAGCGGTCCAGATTAATCCGCACGCGGTTCTGGCTGCTTTCGGGCATTTGCATGCTGAGTTTGCGCAGGTCGTTCCATGTTCCGCTCATATCGCCTAGGTCGGTGGGCATATGAAGCTCCACCAGGTTTTTTCGCATGCAGCGGTTCATGAGCAGCGAACGGCCCCTCGGGTCCAGATACAGGATGCCCACGGGAATCACGTTGATGGTTTCGATCGTCGAGAACGCGGTGATATCCTCCTGGCGGTTGCGGACATCCATCAAGAGCGCCGCAATGGAGCGGAACAGGAAAAACGCTCCCTCTGCGATAAGGACCGTGGTCCACGCCGAGCCCATGGCAAAAACCACCGGCGGCGTCACGGCGGCAACGAGCAACAGTTCGGCCAGCATGACGGGGCGACGATAGTGCACCATAAGCACCATGCCGTAGGCAAAGATCACGGCATTGAGCCACAACGCTCCGCCCATTGCCCTGGCGCAAACGTCAAGCGGCGCCACCAGATATGAGCCAGACGACGCGAACAAGATGAGCGCCGAAATAATTAGGTGAAGCACAAGGCTCGCCTCGTAGGCACAAATCACCTTACGGTTATAGGACGAGCGGCGCGATGCGATGAGCGGGACGTGGATCGTCTGCAGACACGCAGCCAGGGCAAAGACAACATCGAGCGCAACGATTTGGGGAAGAATGAGCGAAATCTGCATCGTCACTCACCCGCCCTCGGCATCAAGACGATCATGCGCAGCTGGCCGGGCTCGCCCTCAAGGCGGTATGCCACGTTGCGCCCTTGCAGAGCGCTTTCGAGCTCTTGCGCAGCGGGCGTCTGCGAAAGATCTGCATCATCGTTGGAAAAAAGCGCGGCACGCAGCTCGACACCGCATCGGTCATGATCGCCCAAGTGATACATAAGCGCCGGATGGTCGGTGGTGTAGGCAAAAAACGCAAAGTCATACACGCAGTCGTACAGGGCGCTTACCGTACTGGCGTGCATCGGGCGCCGTATGGCGATAATCGAGGCGCAATCGATATCGATGGTGCGCAGGTCGCTTGCGAGCTCGTTGGCAATGAGCTGAATGCGGTCGCGATCAAAACCGCTCTCCCCGTGCTGTGCCAACGTGAGCGACCCCTTGCGCTTGCAATAGGCGACGAGCATCTTGGCGCGCTGCAGCATGCGGTAACGCTCGTGCGAAGACGATTCATCGGTCAACGGCGGTAGCGAGCTCAGCAGGTCGTACATCCCTTCGAGCGCGCGGGCAAGCGCCTGGTCCACGTCTTGGACCAGCAAGGTCTCGGCCTCTTGGTCTGCCAGGTGCGTCTTAAGGTCGTAGTCGGCGGCGAGCAGCTCATTTTGACGCTGCAGCTCCATACGACGATGTGCCAGTTCACGGTTAAGCTCGTTGAGATCCGACACGTCTTGGGCAAGCAGGGCCGATCCGCCCAGCAGTGGAAAGGCACGGTGCATCACATCGGGATCGGACGCCACGGCAAAGGCATGGGCATGCCCGTGTTCCTGGGCTCGCAGCTCTTCGCACACGCCTACCGGCATTGGCTTTGACACTGGCGTGGCATAGACTTCCTGCAGGTCGCGCGTTAGAACTTTGAGGTCGAGCGGCAAGGTGTCGAAGATGCCGGCGATGTCGTGATATGACGGAATGACACCGCAATCGAGACAGATTTCCATCGCCACCACACACAAGACGCAATAGATGAGCGAGAAGTTGAGCCTCCATGCCCAGGGCACGCGCAACGCATATGAGATGGCAAAGAACGCGCCGCCCAGCAGCACGAGCGCCGCCGTGCCCGAGAAACGTTGGATGCGAAAGGACGAGGACCGGCTCACCAGGATAAAAAAGGCCACAAAGTTAAAGGCCGTCCACACGAGGACGGCGAAATAACCCCAGCCGTACGTGTAATCGTTGCTCCAGGTGTCGCTTGTACGGTCAAAGTGGAAGACCTGCTGGTGAAAATCGTTGGTGAGCACAAATCCGATAAGCAGGATAGCCACAATCCACAGCGCAGCACAGTAGCGGCGACCCAGGCGGTGTTGCTCCAGGCCCGCAAGGCGCAAACCACACAACTGGTAGAGCAGCGGAATGAGCGTCATGGGCACGTAGTACAGGTACCACAGCACGGTGGCGTAGAACGGCGTGAACGACTTGTACTTGAGAATGACTTCGATCATCCACAGGGCGCAGATGGTGGCGACGGCAACAAGGCGGCGGCGCAGCACATAGTCCAAACAGCGCAGATAGACCGATACGCCCCAGATCGAAAATGCAATTGCGGCAACAAGCAACGGCAGAGAGCTCGAATGGACGAGCGCATCCACGACCTCTTCGGACACCTCGCTATAGGCGGGCACGGCGTTAGAAAGTTTGGGGTCGAAGGCGAACAGCGCCGGCAAGACTGCCAAAAGCATGAGGAACATCGCGGTGATGACACCGGCGATAGCAAAGACGCGGTGGCGGTACACCTGATGTGTTATGCCAACAAGGAATCGCGGCATGGCGAAGAGCCTGCCGCCCCTGGGATCCGCCACGGGTGCGGATCGGGCGGCCGCGTGGCCGATATGTCGCTCGCGGGTACCCATAGTGCTTTTAGTGTACCGACAGGTGGGCCCAAAAAGCGGGCCACATGTCCCAAAATCCGCAGACGGCAAGGCGCCCGGCAGCCTCCCCCGTCCGGCACTTCCCGATATCCGCCCGCCCCAAACCACCGCAAAGGGGACAGGCACCTTTGTGGTGGTTTGGGGCGATGCGCTAGTCCACGGCGATGTCGAGGTTCTTGCCGATGAGACCTACGTAGCCGCCCTCGGCAGCCTTGGGGCTGTCAGCATGGCAGAGAACCCACTTGTCGGCCTTCCAGTAGCAGTAGCTGTCGCCAGCCGTGGGCATGTCGGCTGCAGCCTCGGGGCGCGGGCCGTTGGTGCCGGCGGGCAGCGCCACCATCACCTGGAAGCCGCCGTCGTCGACCATGCAGGGCGTGTAGTGAAGCGTGGTGTTGAAAACCTCAACAAGCGTGCCGGCCGGCACGCGGAACGCCTTGACGCACGCGGTATCGAGCTTGCCGTCCTCGATCTCCCAGCGATGCGCCACGAGCAGGATAAAGTCGCGGGCGCCCAGGTTGAACTCGCTCGCGCGGTGGTACTCCAGGCAGTTGAGACGCGTGTTGTGGCCGTTGCACCAGCCCAGCTGGAAGGGACGACCGCCAAACATGAGAAAGCCCAGCTTATCGGCATCCATGACACCCTCGAGCTCGGGCGCGGAGGCCACATACTTGCTGCCCTCGGGGATGGGCGTGGAGGCAAGTGCCTCGAGCACGGGCGACGTAAGCTCGGACGGAACGTTATCCCAAACGTTGCCATAGGACTTGAACTCGGGATCAGAGACAGAGTAGATATGCATGTTCGCTCCTGTTCGTTTGTGTGACAGTATGAACATTCTAGAACAATCTTGTTCTGTTTTGAGCACTCGGCATAAAAAAGCGCTCCGCAAAGAGCGGGAGCGCTTCTAGTACAAACGCTATTCCTACGAGGGGCCTTTACGCCTGCTGATAGTGCAGGTGCTTCTCGTCGATATCGGCCAGGTCGCGGTCGAGGTAGCGGCGCGCGAGCCAGTTTGCCATGGGGAGGTTCTGGTCCAGGTAGTTGCCGCACTCCTCAGGAGCGGCACCGGGGACATCGCCCTCAAAGCCGGCGACGAACTCGAACAGCTCACGCACGAGCGGCAGGATCCCCTCGCTCGTCACCTCGCCAAATACGACGAGGTAAAAGCCCGTGCGGCAGCCCATGGGGCCAAAGTAGACAATGCGGCTCGACCACTCGGCATGATTGCGAAGGAACGTCGCGCCCAGGTGCTCGATAGTGTGGCACTCGGCGGTGTTCATGACCGGCTCCTTGTTGGGCGTGGTCAGACGCAGGTCAAAGGTGGTGACGGCGGCGCCGGTCGCCGGATCGCGGTCGATGCGGCTCACATACACGCCGGGCTCAAGTAGCAGATGGTCAACGGAAAAACTCGCGATGCGCTCCATGGCAGATCCTCTCGATAGTCAAATTGGGACGGGGCTCTTTTAGCTGGTTCGAATGGTCGCACCAATCATACCAGTCAAAAAAGCCCCGTCCCAAATGAGCTACCCGGGACGGGGATCAATGAGTTTTAAATCCCCGTCCCAGAAAAATCATTCTAGGTAATCTAGAAGGACTTTTCCGCTCTGGGGTCTGGCGCCGTTCCGACTAGATCTCGCGCACGCTTTGGCGCTCGACAAAATAGGTCGATACGGCCGTCTTGCAGGTATAGCTCTTGGGATTGCGGATGTTGCCCACCAGGCGGCGCACCGCGATCTCGCCCACCTCGTGCTTGGGAACGTGCACCGTGGTGAGCGGCGGGTTGGAAAAGGCGCCCAACGACAGGTCGTCAAAGCCGATGATCGAGACATCCTCGGGCACGCGAATACCGTGCTCGTTGAGCGCGCGCATGGCACCCACGGCGAGCACGTCGTTTTCGGCAAAGAAAGCCGTCGGCAGGTCGTCGTGCGAGACGCTGTCGAGCCACGCGCCCATATCGCGATAAGCGCCCTCGAGCGTGGTGCCCAGCGTGACACGCCATGCCGGATTGGCCTCGAGGCCCGCATCCTCAAGCGCTTGGCGATAGCCGCGCTCGCGGTCCTTAAAGTTGCGGATGCGAAGGTCGCCCGCCAGATAGCCGATTTGCTTGTGACCTTTCTCGATAAGGTAGTCCACGGCGCGCAGTACCGAATCGGTGTTGGCAATAACCACGGCATCAAAGTATTGACGATCGCTCCAGCCGTCGAGCACGATCAGGTGGGCGGCGGCGTTGGCGAACAGGGCGTAGTCCTCCTCGCCCAGCTCGGTACCCATCAGCACGATAGCGGCGGACGGATCGGCGATCAGGCCCTCGACCTGCGGGCGCACAGCGTCAAGATCGCTAAAGTCGAGCGTGACAAAGCTCGTGCTCATGCCGTGGCGACGCGCCTGGCGCTCCACGCCCTCGATGACCGCGGGATGGAAGGTGCTCTCGTCCAGGATGGCGGCCGTCTTGCGCGCAAGCACAAACTGGATGCTCTCGAGCTGCGTCGACTGCTGGTAGCCGAGCGACTGCGCACACTCCAGGATGACCTTGGCGGTCTCCTCGCTCACGCTGCGCTTGCGGTTGAGCGCGTTGGACACGGTTGCGGGCGAAAAGCCGGTAATGCGGCTGATCTCGCGGACGCTTGCTTTAGCCATCGTTCCCCCTAGCATCGGTCGCGGCCGAGCATCGTGGCTTGACCGCCCCGTGGCTCGGCAACTAAACGACCGCAAATTCAATCTAAACAGAAGAGTAAATGTTTATTAGCTAGTTTAGCCTGTTGTCAAGCAAAGTGGCGCGACTATTCCCCCAACGGGCGCATTTGTCCATCTTAACGTTATTACGCAAGGTCTTCGCCATTGCTTGCTATTACGCGTCGGTACCATTCGAAGCTTTTCTTTTTACGTCTCTCAAACGAGCCCGCACCGCTATCGTCTCGATCGACATAGATAAACCCGTAGCGCTTACGCATCTGTCCTGTGGCGACCGAAACCAAATCGATCGGGCCCCAACAGGTATATCCCATGAGTTCCACCCCGTCGAGCTCGACGGTCTCCCTCATCGCCTCGATGTGGGCCCGCAGGTATTCAACTCGATAGTCGTCTTCTATTTCACCCGAATCTTCCGGCACATCAGGAGCACCCAAACCGTTTTCGACGATGAACAGCGGCTTTTGATAGCGATCCCAGATTTCATTCATGGTGACGCGCAGCCCTTTGGGGTCGATAAACCTCCCCCAAGGCTCCTGTTTTAGATACGGATTAGGCGCCGAGCGAAGAAGGTTCGAATCGAACTGACCTTCCGCATGCGCTTTTGCGACGCGCGTCGAGTAATACGAAAACGAGACGAAATCGACCAGGTTTGCAGCCAGTACTTCGCGGTCATCATCCCGATAGGGCACCTCAAAACCATGGCGGGCGTATTCCTTGAGAACATAGCTCGGGTACGCACCGCGCACCTGGACGTCGGTAAACATGTAATGGCTGCGATTCTCAGCCTGCGCAGCCAGCACATCGTCCGGATCACATGTAGCCGGATAGAAGACACCTGCGTTGAGCATGCAACCGATCTTCGCCCCGGGGCACAGTTCATGACACGCCCCGACCGCACGGGCACTCGCAACCAATACATGGTGCACGGCCGTGTGAACCGTTGCATAGCGATTCTCCCCTTGCTCGAAGATGATCCCCGCCGCCATAAAGCACGCCTGCGTCATGATGTTGATCTCGTTAAAGGTCAGCCAATAATTGACCAATCCCCGATAGCGCTCGAACACGGTACGCGAATATCGATCGAACAGGTCGACCAACCTGCGATCGCGCCATCCGCCATACGCATCGACGAGATGCATGGGGACATCATAGTGGTTGAGCGTCACCAAAGGCTCAATGCCATGCGCGCGGCACGTCCTAAAAACATCCTCGTAAAAGGCAAGGCCTTCTTCATTGGGCTCGGCTTCGTCTCCTTTGGGAAAAATGCGGCTCCAGGCGATCGATAAGCGCAGGCATTTAAAACCCATCTGGGCAAACAGTTCAATATCCTGCTTGTACCTATGGTAAAAATCAATGCCCTTGCGAGCGGGATAGAAGCTGTCGGGTGCCAACGCACGCGGATCAAGGTCTCCCCGCATGACGTCCATGCGTTGATCGCCAAACGGCAGCATGTCGGAATTGGCTAAACCGCGACCGCCTTCGTTCCATCCTCCCTCGCACTGGTTTGCAGCCAGAGCCCCGCCCCATAAAAAATCTTCTCTAAACATTATGGTGTCGTCCTTTCTATCAAATTCCCGGCCCACACTGTCGAACGCAACGGACTCGGCAAGTGCCGCGCAACAGCACAGTACCGTTGCGCGGCCAAGGGGTCGGACCGCGCAACGGCTGGGGAGCATATTTGTGTAGTAGCCTCTTATGCCTCGACGGATTCAACGGCCTCAGAATCGCCGCTCTTGGACTTCAACGGCATCTTCTCCTGTCCTTCAAATCCAAAAATCATCGCCAACGCAAACGTCACGGCACCGCCAGCAAGACACCCGATGGTGCCAGGGATGATATCCTGAGCAAACATGAGCACGTTCATCCATGGGAAACCAACGCCAGTGAAGATATAGACGTTGGCATGAAGAAGGCTTACCAGCAGACCACCGACAGCACCACCAATCATGTTCCAGGCAAGAGCCTTCTTGTCGCGAAACAGGATGCCGTAGATGATGGGCTCACTCACGCGACCGAAGGCATAGGTGATGAACAAGTTCCAGCCCGTGGCTCGACTCTCCTTGCCCTTAGCGCGCAGGCCATAGGCGAGCGCGATGGCAAGCGTGGTGTAGGCTACAACCGCGGTGCCGGGGTATAAGATGGCGTCGTAACCGTTCTGGAGCGCGGCGGGCAATATGGCGGTATAGATCGGCACGTGCATGCCGGTGGCGATGATCAGATTCCAGAATGCGCCGATAACCGCGGTCGCAGCGGGACCGGCAACAGAGGCGAGCCAAATGATGAAATCGGCCACAAGGCCCATGACAAATTGGACGGCAGGGCCGCAGAGGCACAGCGCGACCGGCAACATCACGAGCACCGTACCCACGGGTACGATCAGAATGCGCAACATATCAGGCGAGATCTTCTTAAAGAAGCGCTCAACATAGGACTGGGCCCAGGTGATCAAGATGACCGGAAGAACAGCCTGGGTGTAGTTGACGAGCTGCATGGGGATGCCGAAGACGCTGAAAGGCTTTCCGTCCTCAACAATAGCGAGCATGTCGGGATAAATCATCACAACAGCGATGAGCAGTGCCAGCACAGGACTCGTTTTGAACTTCTTAGCCGAGCTATAGGCGGCAAACACCGGGAAGTAGTAATACGCCGCATCGCCCACCAGGGAAAGGATCCGATACAGGTCGCTCGTTTCGGACATAAAACCGGCGCCTTCGGGCCCAAACAGAATAACGAGCATCTTGAAGATACCGGCGACACAAAAGATCGGAAGGATCGGGGTGATAGCGCCGCTCACGGCATCGAGCAGCTGATTGAAGAGGTGCTTGGGCGCCAAGCGCTCCTTCCAGCTAAGCTGAGGGCCATCGAGTTCCTCGTCAATCGATACCGTGACCTCGAATCCGCCCTGCTTACAAACCTCGTCGTAGACCTTGTCGACCGTGGGCCCGACCACCAGCTGCACCTGCCCTCCGGCGTGCACGACGCTGATGATAGACGAGATGTCCTCAAGCTTCTCATCATTCGAGAGGCTTTCATCCTTGAGGTTGAAGCGCAGGCGCGTCATGCAATGCGTAACCGAAGCCACGTTTTCCGCCCCGCCCACAGTGGAGAGAATCTGCTCTGCCACCTTTTTGTAATTTGCCATCATTGGCTCCTTTGCACAATCTTGGCTTACTGTTCGAATCGGCAAAGGTCATGCCCCGAATGGCTACGGGTTACAATCCTTTTTTGGAGATGATCCGGTTGAGATGGATCATCAGATAGAGTTCCTCCTCCTCGGAGAGCGTGGCGTCCCACGTTTCACGACAATAGGAACCGATATGCTTCACGCACTCTGCCAACTGCGGAAACTCCTCACGAAAGTTCTTGTACATCTGCATGTTGGCGCTGTTCAGCGACTCGCCGGCTTGAATGCGCTTGAACAGGTACCGCAGATGCGTGGCGAAGCGGGTGAAATCAAAGGAATCGCGGTCGACAATAATGCGGAAATCGCTTTCGAGAATCTCGATAACGTCCTCGAGCATATCGTCGAACTGCTTTGCGGGCTCGGCCGTGGCTTTGACGGCTTCAACAACCCGTGCGTTCACGAGATTCATCGCAATACTGGCAATCTCATCCTTGGGAAGCCGCTCTCCGAGCTCCTTCTCGAGTCGCATGACGATAAACTGGGCAGCCTTGTATTCCTTCGGATACGTCTCCCGCACTTCATAGGCAAGAGGCATCGCGATGCGGACCCCCTTTTGGGCTCGCGCAACGGCAAACGACAGGTGATCAGCCATGAACAGCGTCGCATTGGTCGAGAGGTCGTAGGGCAGTTCGTTGGCAACGATGTCCATAACTTTCGCCGCAAACATCACGATATCCGAGGGAAGATCCCTCATGACATCTTGTCCTTTAGGATCAATGTCGTAAAACGTATGCTCGATTTTAGAAAGAGGGAGCTCTCGAGGAAAATCTCCGCCGAAACCGACGCCCCTGCCCATGGCGATGACATCTCGCCCCTGTCCGCCACGGCAAAGAACCGCGTTGTTGTTAAGCTTTTTAATTGCAAGCATGGTGAACCTCCTTTCAAGAACACTCACAGAAAAAGGCATGATAGCCAATAGCAGTGCTATTGCGGTCATGCCTTACGTAACAATCCGTGTTGTATTGCTCTTGGGCATGCCTCCACACAGGAGTAACAATCCAAGATGCAGAATGCATTATAGCGCTTTCCCCGCCCCGGGGACCATCGGGCTGGCGAACGGTAGATGTCGGCCCGCCAGCCTTGATTCTCATTTTCATTGCAACAGCCTCAGGACTCAGCGCAACGCGTTGCG
>DAWDYI010000058.1:0-12727 GCA_052344885.1 Collinsella aerofaciens | reverse complement strand
CCGGTGCGGAACCCCGCAGGGGATGCGAGGTATCCTATACGCCGCACCAACCGAAATTGAAAGCCTCCGGCAACGGGGGCTTTTCTTTTATGTCGCCGCTGCATGGATTCGAACCTCGGTCGAGGCGCGGGCGTAAAGCGGACGATTTCCTGTCGACTCGTGTAAGATTCCGAGTAGATGTCGCGACTAATTCGCGACCACTCCTTCTTCAAGCGACCGATCAGGGTGATACTTCGTGGCAGAGCGTCCGACATACAAGCTCAGGTTTCTCGATCCCAAAAAGCGCTTTCCGGCGATGCCCGAGCAGCCTGCGGGACGCTCATATGGCGTGGTCTGGAAACTCTTTGGCGAGGATCAGCATGAATCTTGCTATGTCGTCGAATTCGTTGGCAAAAGTCATGTGTCGCTTTTGGGCTACGTAAGCGTTTCGGGCGAGGTGTACAAGGTGGACCGCCCCGTCAGCGAGGCTCCGCTGCCCAACGATCCCGACATGGAACTGGTCCTTGACGAGTCGGACTCCGGTATTGGTGAGATTATGGTGAGGGGAGCAAACGGCACGATGCGCGCGTGCGCGCGAACCGTCGGCTCTCCCGAAGGCCCCATGCGCGAGCAGTCCGACCACGAGACATGGAATTCGACCCGCTCCCTTCCTTACGGCGAGTTCATGGCATCGATGTTCCTGCGCTACGTGATATTCGCTGACTCCGAAAATGCCATTGCGAGCACGGCGGACGCCGGCGGACTCGACGAGGGTATGCAAAATGTTATCGACAAGATCAAGCTCGTAAAGTTGCCCGAGCCGGTCGAGGTGTTTTTGGGCTTTAACACGGCACCGCTCCCTGATGCTATCGAGACGCTGCTTTACCGCGTTGACCATGCCGAGAATCCGAGCGGTATCGAGCGCTATGCCGCCGCCCTTATGAGTGAAATTGACTTGCCCCGCTTGCGCACCATCGCCGCTAAGTCCGAGATGAGCCTGGCTCGCATCGATCGCTCAAAGCTTTTCTATCTCAATTTTGATCGCAGCCTGCTGGACCAGGACGAGATTGACATGCTGCTTGCCATCGAGTGCCGTCTTAACCGTCTCTCCGCCATCCTTGAGCACATCGGGGCCGGATTGGTCCCTGCGGCATCCTCGCCGAGCCTTGAGGGCTGCGCGCTCTTTGATGCGTGGCATATCGCCAAGACGACCAACGATGTTCCCCGACTGCTCGATACGGCCTCGAGCGATAACCCGTGGGGCAAACCGGGTACGGTGGCTTGCCAGCCGGGCGGTGAGTGGGATGTGCGTACCCGCTTCGCGCGTATTGTCGAGGCACTTAACGTGGTCACGCGGCTCGACTATACCTATCGGGCAAACGTTGCCGAGGGGATCATGCTCGTTCGGTTTGGGCAGTCTGTCGTTGATGCTATGCCACAACGTGAATACGACGCTCAAGATGACGCCTGGCGCGAGTTGGACGAGGACACGCGCGCGATCTGGGCCGCGGAGCACGATGCGCGCGTGGCGCTCACGCTTGCGGCAGCGTGTTTTGCCGCGGGCACCTGCATCACGCGCTGCTATGTGCAGATTGCTGCTCCCGACAGTGAGCAGGGCGAGTGCGTTGTCGCAACGTATTTCTTTGGGCGCGCGGTCTATCTGGCCGATTGCGTGCCTGTCGCCAAGGATCTTGAGAGCATGGACATGGACGATATGCCGTGCAAGCGTGTGCTTGAGGCATATGAGTCAACCGCTCCGGAGACGATTGAACCTGCGGAGGTTCATGCTCGTCCGCGTGATGACCATCGCATGCTGCCGCCGGCGCTGCGCGATTTGCTGCTTGCCGATACGGCTGACGAGTTGGAGGTCATGGAAGAGGACGACGACCCATACGTGGCCCGTGTTGTTGAATTGCGCGAGCAGGCAAAAGTCGACCGTACAGGTGCTTTTGAAGGCTTTTCCCGTCTTGTTGAGGAGTTGGAGGCTAAGTGCGCCGTTGCCGAGCTTTTGGCGACAGGTCCGGTTCAAACGCAGTTTTGCGATAACCAGCTGGTGCGCATGGTGCTACCGGTGTTGGAAGAAGACCGCTCTGTGCGAATCCTTCGTGCGCCCGATGCGCTGTACTTTGCCCAGCACGAGATCTGCAGCTTTTACGTCGAGCAAGAGGACTTTGAACGAGCGCTGCCCGAGGTGCGCCATCTTTACGATCTGGCGCGCTCGTCCATGCAATCGCACTTTGCGCTCATCAACGTTCTTGCGCGTCTGGAGCGCTTTGACGAGATTATCGAGGTGGCGCGCCACGGCCTACGTATTGCCAGCGATCGCTCTGCAATCGGCTACCTGTTCTATCGCCTGGCGTTTGCCTATTGGAATTGCGATCAGCTCGACCTTGCGCTGGCTTGTTACCGTCTGGTGCCACGTGGCGAGGAGTCGGGCAGCAGCGCGCTGGAAGAAATGCAGGGCCTTATGAACGAGATGGGCGTCAGCGAGCCTCCGACGTTCGAGGAAGCGGTCGAGACCATTCGCAAGGCTGGACTCGAGCTGCCGCCAGTGTCCGCCGTGACGAATCAGCTGGCAGATGCCGCTGTTCAACTGGTCGACAACGGCTTCTTTTTCCTGGCACGCGGTTGCATCTTCCAAATGTGGCGCACCATGGGCAACGACGAGCTCGGCTCCCTCAACCGCTCGCTGGGGTAGGCGAAGCTTCCAATGAGGAAAGGATGCTAGGCAATTAGAAAATTTCCTCTTGCCCATCTTAGGCTGTTTGGTTACTATAGAACGGCTGTTACGGAGAGCTGACCGAGAGGCCGAAGGTGCTCGCCTGCTAAGCGAGTATGCCCCAAAAGGGCATCTGGGGTTCGAATCCCCAGCTCTCCGCCAGTTTAACTTTAAAGAAGGGTCCCATCGGGGGCCCTTTTTTATTATCGAGAAAGGGCGCTGGGGATTCGAACCCGAGAGGGCACGGGCGTTAAGCAAACGCGAAAGCGTTTGTAGCCCGTGGGCGAAAAGCCGCCAGGCTTTGAAGCCGGAGGGCATGCGTAGCATGCCCGGACATCCCCAGCTCTCCGCCAGTACGAATTTGAAGAAGGGTCCCATTTGGGGCCCTTTTTTGTGCGGAGAAAGGAGGCTGGGGATTCGAACCCTCAAAATTGAGGCGCCCCGTTGGACGCCTCATTTGGTTCGATGTGATATCGCTCCGGCCCTACGCCTTGGGCGCCTTGGCTACGGTCTCGCTCTCGGCTGTGAGTGGGCGGTTGTCGATGCGGCGGCCCAGGCGGTCGAGCTTCACAAGGAGCCATTCAATGGGATTCGGCCCTGTGCCTTCCTCGTCGGCAACCAGGTCCACGACGGCGACCTTGGTGCCGTTCTGCTTGAGCGTAACGCTGCCCACCTTGTCGCCAACATGCACCGTGCCCGAAAGATCGTCGTAGCTAACCTTTTCGGTCACCTCGCCGGCAAGGGAAAACACGGTCGCTTGCGCCGTGGGATCGGCGAGCGTGGCGTCGATTGTCTTATCCGTCCAGTCGGTTTGACTAATGCGCGCCATAAGCGGGTTGCCGTTGGCGGTCTTTTCTTGCGTGTTGGCGATTGCGACCGTCACCTTGTGGTCGTAATACCAGTTGGCAAGGGTGGCGGTATCGGTAAAGCGCTGATCGGTGGTGGTGGAGTTCAAAATAACGGTGTAGATCTCGTCGCCGTCGCGGTTGTAGGCGCTCGTAAAGCAATAGCCCGCGTCGTCGGTGGTGCCGGTCTTGCCGCCGATGTTGCCATCTTGGCCCAGCAAATAGTTATGCGTATCCATGGAATGCGAATGGTCGGTGCCGTCGGCGCCCGTGACTTCGATCCAGGAATCCTCGCTCGCTACGACCTCGCGGATCGTGTCGTTTTTCATAGCCTCCTGCATCATCAGCGCTACGTCGTGTGCGGTTGAGTGCATATTGCCAGCCCACTCATCAAAGTCCAGACCATGCGGGTTTTCAAAAAGCGTACCGGTGCAGCCGAGCTTCTTAGCGCGCTCGTTCATGGCCTTCACAAATGTGGCCTCGGCGTCTTTGGTCTTAGGGTCGATCTTCTTGCCCACATATTCGGAGAGCACGATGGCGGCGTCGTTGCCCGAGGGAATCATCAGGCCGCGCAGTGCCTGCTCCACGGTAAGCTCGTCGCCTTCGAGCAAGCCGGCGGTCGAATTACCCACGGTGGCTGCGGCGTTGCTCACCGTGACCTTCTCGTCCATCTTGCAATTCTCGACGGTTAGGATTGCGGTCATGACCTTGGTGATCGAGGCAATCTTGACCTGCTCATCGGCGCCGCGCCCATAGTAGACGGTGCCGTCTTTGCCCATGACGAGGGCATTGGTCGCATCGATATCGGGCAGGTTTTCGGCCGTGATGCCGCGCGCATCGGCGGTTTTGCCGCAAACATTGTCGGTCGTGAGCACTTGGGCGCCGGCGACGGTGGGCGCGCCAGCGGCAAGGGCGATAGCGCAGACAAAGCCGGCGGCAAGCTGGGCTGAGCGCTTTGCAAAAGAGGTGAGGGACTTCACAGATTTCGCTTTCGACGGGATGGTCTCTTCTGGAACTAGAGTATATCGTTTGCCGGCGTCGGCGATCATCGCGTGCGCGCGTGGCCCACATCCGCACCCGAACGGGCACAAGGGTGCTTAAGGCCGACTTAATCACCCACGCTTGTTGTGTGTGGCGTGTGTCGCCTCAGGCATAATGGAGCGCGAGAGGAGCACGCATGAACGAGCGCATACTGGTAGTTGATGACGAGAAGGCCATTGCCGACCTAGTGGGCATCTACCTTACAAAAGAAGGCTTTGACGTCCAGATTGCCTATAGCGGGGCCGATGCCGCCAAGGCAATCTTGGAGCAGGAGTTCGATCTGGCGCTGCTGGATGTTATGCTGCCCGATATCGATGGCTTTGAGCTGCTGCGTACGATCCGTTCCAGTCATACCTATCCCGTGATCATGCTGACGGCGCGCGATGCCCAGCAAGACAAGATCGGGGGCCTTTCGCTTGGCGCGGACGATTACGTGGTTAAGCCGTTCCGTCCGCTGGAGCTCATCGCGCGCGTGCACGCTCAGCTTCGCCGCTACACCAGCTACGGTAGCCGTGCACAGGCGGCCGAGTCGCCGACCATTCAGCTCGACGGCCTGGAGATCAACCGCGACGCTCGTTCCGTGACGGTGGACGGTGCACCGGTTCGCCTCACGCCCACCGAGTATTCAATCTTGCTGTATCTGGTCGAGCATCGCGGCAGCGTGGTGGCCGTGGAGGACCTGTTCCGCGCGGTGTGGAACGAGGACTTTATGCCCGGCTCCAACAATACGGTGATGGTGCATATTCGCCACTTGCGCGAAAAGATCGGCGACGACGCACAAAAGCCACGCTTTATCAAAAACGTCTGGGGCGTCGGCTACATCATCGAATAACGCTTTTCGCTTGTGAGGATCTTGATATGACAAAAGACGATAGGCAAGCGTTCGAGGTGCCCGATCGGCTCTTTGAATACGTGAGATCGGTCGTCGACAACCGCGCGCTTGCAACAGTGCTGCTCTTTTTGCTGAGCCTGCTGCTGATTGGCATCGACAACATCGTCGGAATCTTGGCGGTGCTGCTTGTCGGCTTTTTGCTGATCGATCGATTTGAGATCGTGTGCCGCTGCGTGGTGATTGGCGGCGCCGCGTGGGCCATGACGTTGGCGATTGGCGCCATGGCGCTCGGCGGCATCGAAGGGCCGGTGCTGTTCGATGCCGGCTTTGTATTCAACATGCTTGGCTTTGTCTTGGCGCTCGCCGTGTGCGTCCTGTTCTTTTGCGGCCGCGCTCTGTACTACCAGGGCTATGAGCAGGGTGAGCAGCATTCCGACCGCGTGCTTGCCGCCCGTATTCAGGACCGTCTGATCGATCATCCCGACGCGTGGGACAACATCGACGGCGACTTCCTGGAGGTCGAGGGTGTGCTCAACCGTGTGCGCGATCGCGAGCGCAAGGTGCAGCAAACCCTGCGTGACGAGTCACATCGCAAGGACGATTTGGTCACATACTTGGCGCATGACCTGCGCACGCCGCTTGCCAGCGTGGTGGGCTACCTCTCGCTGTTGCAGGAGGCGCCCGACCTGCCGGTTGAGCAGCGCGCACACTTTACGGGCGTGGCGCTCGACAAGGCGCACCGACTCGACGCGCTTATTGAGGAGTTCTTTGATATCACGCGCTTTGACTTCCACGATATTGTGCTCACGCGCGGCTACGTCGACCTGGGATTGCTGCTGGCGCAGGTGGCCGATGAGTTCTATCCCATTCTCAACGAGCAGCACAAAGATGTCCAAGTTGATGTGCGTGAGGACCTGACGGTGCTCGTGGATGGCGACAAGATGGCTCGCGTGTTCAACAACATCATGAAAAACGCCATCGCCTATAGCTACGAAGGATCGACCATTGCGATCGAGGCCCGACGCCAAGATGACGGTGGCGTGCGAATTCGCTTTATCAATCAGGGTGATCCGATTCCGGCGGCTAAGCTCAAGGTGATCTTTGAGAAGTTCTATCGCCTGGACGCGGCACGTGCGACCAATCGCGGTGGTGCCGGCCTGGGTCTTGCCATCGCCAAGGAGATTGTCGCGGCGCACGGCGGCACCATTGCGTGCGAATCGACGCCCGAGCACACGGTGTTTACCATTGCGCTTCCCGTTGCATAACCAGCGTGCCCTTACAAACACTTGACAATGCGCTCACGTGCGTATGAGCCGCGATTTCTACTATCGATACTGCTGAATTGATATCGATATGGAGGTATGCGGTATGACGGCTGCTGCGGCGATGGAGCCTACGGAGCTTGAGGAACTCATAGAGGCGCAGGCCGAGGCCGCGCACGAGCGCGAAGTTGGGGATGCGACTCGCCCCACGGCGCAGGACCTTGCCGCCTCGCCGACGCGCATCGATGTTGAGGGCCTTGACCTGTTTTACGGCGACCATCATGCGCTCAAGGACGTGAGCATCAAAATTCGTGACAAGCAGATCACCTCGTTCATCGGGCCTTCGGGCTGCGGAAAGTCGACGCTGCTGCGCTGCTTTAACCGTATGAACGACGGTATCAAGGATTGCCGCATTGAAGGCAAGATTGCACTCGACGGCCAGAATATCCTGGGCGATTACGATATCTGCCGCTTGCGCCAGCGCGTGGGTATGGTGTTCCAACGCCCCAATCCGTTTCCCATGAGCATCTACGACAACGTCGCCTACGGTCCTCGTGGCATGGGGGTGCGCGATCGCGTCGTGCTCGACGAGCTGGTCGAAGACTCCCTGCGGCGCGCCGCACTGTGGGACGAGGTCAAGGACAAGCTCAAGGAATCGGGTCTGGGTCTTTCGGGCGGCCAGCAGCAGCGTCTGTGCATCGCCCGCGCGCTGGCCGTGCAGCCCGACATTCTGCTGATGGACGAGCCGACCTCGGCGCTCGACCCCGTATCGACGCTGGTGGTGGAGCAGCTGGCCTGCGAGCTCAAGGAGACCTGCACGTTGGTGGTCGTTACGCACAACATGCAGCAGGCTGCGCGCATTTCCGACTCGGTTGCGTTCTTTTTGCTGGGCGAGCTGGTGGAGCATGCGCCCACCGCTCAGCTCTTCAAAAACCCGACCGATCCGCGCACGGCGGATTATTTGACGGGCCGTTTTGGCTGATACCATCTAGTGCAGGCGCCTTTAGGGTTAAGATGCGGTCATGCCGGCCGCAGAGGGGTTCAACATGATCTATTACGTCGAGGACGATGACAACATCAGGGATTTGACGGTCTACGCACTGTGCAAGCAGGGAATCGAGGCCGAGGGCTTTTCGTGCGATGGCGAGTTTAAGGCCGCCGTGGCGCGACGGGTGCCCGATGCCGTGCTGCTCGACATCATGCTGCCCGATACCGACGGCTTGGCGATTATGCGTCGCCTGCGTGCCGATCGCCTGACGGCGACGGTGCCCATTATGATGCTCACCGCCAAGGACACCGAGCTCGACAAGGTCATGGCGCTCGATGGCGGTGCCGACGATTACCTGACCAAGCCGTTCTCGCTTATGGAACTCGCTAGCCGTTGCCGTGCGCTGCTGCGCCGCGGCGGCATGGTCAAGCAGGCGAGCGATGTGCTCAGCGTGGGCGATATCGTACTTTCGCCCAGCCACCGCGAAGTGACTGTTGCCGGTGAATCGCTCAAGCTCACGCTGCGCGAATTCGACCTGCTCGAGTACCTCATGCGCAAACCTGGCGTGGTCTTTACCCGCGAGTCGCTGCTGCAGAGCGTATGGGGCTGGGACTTCGACGGCGGTTCGCGCACCGTCGACGTGCATGTGCAGACGCTTCGCCAAAAGCTCGGCGAGCGTGCGAGCGCCATAGAGACCGTGCGCGGCGTGGGCTATCGTCTGGCCGAGCCTACGGCCGATGACGATGCCGAAGGAGCCGACAGCGCGGCTAGCGCATCGGAGGAGTAACTCGTGGTCTTAGCCCCCCAGGGAAAACGCACCCTGTCACATCGCGTGTTCGCGACGATTTTTCTGTGCGCTATGGCGGTTATCGTGGCGTTTACGGTGCTGGGCGCGTTCTTTGTGCAAAATACCCTGGCAGATGCCACGAGCGCCAACCTTTCGCAGGAAACCGAGCTTATTGCCGCTGCCCTCAATGAGCAACAGGAGCCCATTGCCTTTCTGCGCAGTCTCGATCGCGAGGACTTGCGTATCACGCTGATCAACAAAGACGGGTCGGTTGCCTACGACAACGAGGCGTCGCCTTCTATGCTGCCCAATCACGGCGATCGTCCCGAGGTCGTCAAGGCTTTCGAGAGCGGCTCGGGTTCTGCGGAGCGCGCAAGCTCCACGCTCGACGAGATTATGCTGTACCGAGCCGTCCGACTTAACAACGGCCAGGTTGTTCGCTTGGCGCAAGCCCAACCTGGCGTTGCAGCGATTCTGATGTCTCTCGTGGCGCCGATGCTGCTCATTGCGGCGGCAGGTGCGGTGCTCTCGTTTTTCTTGGCGCGTCGTGAGTCCCGCGCCATCATTGAGCCGTTGCAGGAGGTCGATCTGGACCATCCTCGCCGCAGCTACGAGCATGCTTATGCCGAGATGGTTCCCATGCTCGAGCGCATTGAGTCGCAACGCCAGGAGCTCAAGCGCCAGATGGCGGTGCTGGCGGACAACGACCGCATGCGCCGCGAGTTCACGGCCAATATCACTCATGAGCTCAAGACCCCGCTTACGGCAATCTCGGGCTATGCCGAGCTCATTGCGAACGGCATGGTCGAGGGTGAGGACGATTTGCGCACCTTTGGCGGCCGCATCTACCGTGAGGCGGGCCGTTTGGCGGCGCTCGTCAACGATATCCTCACGCTTTCGAACTTGGATGAGGCCGAGCGTGCGAGCGATGGCGAGGCGGTGCCTATTGGCTCCACGGAGCCCATTGAGCTTTCGCGTGCTATCTACGCGGTCGAGCAGCGTCTTGAGCAGGTCGCCCGCCAGGCAAATGTGGCGATAGGACATGAGACCAAGCCCGTGGTCGTCGAAGGCGTATCGCGCCTGATCGATGAGCTCATCTACAACCTGGCGAGCAACGCCATTCGCTACAACCGGCCCGGCGGTACGGTGACGTTGCGGTGTGGAACCAACGACGACGGGCGCCCGTATCTGTCGGTTGCCGATACGGGTATTGGCATTGCGCCCGAGGAGCAGGGTAAGGTGTTCGAGCGTTTCTATCGCGTTGACAAGAGTAGGTCCAAGGCACGCGGCGGAACCGGTCTGGGGCTTGCCATTGTCAAGCATGCGGCCCTGTATCATCACGCCACGCTCGATCTGTCGAGCGAGTTGGGCGTGGGAACCACCATTACGGTGACGTTTCCCATACAGCAGGACGAGCCATTCGCATAGCGATACAACATAGATATTGATGTAGACGCCGCATTTGACTTTCGGGTGCGGCATTGTTGTGCAATTTTACGATTGCTTCCGACATTTTTACAGGAGAGCCTGTTTCTTATGTATAGAGTTTGGTCTCGGTAAAAAGATGCGATAACATACGGACAGTTTTGTCAATCCGAACTGGGGAAATGAAAGGCAAGCTGCATGACCCTTCTCGAACTGTTCCAGCTGCTCAAAAAGCACCTTCAGCTGGTCATCGCCCTTCCGGTGGTCTGCGCGATCGCCATGGGCATCGTGTCCTTCGTTGCGATGGACAACACCTACACCGCGACGACGAGCATGTACATTCTCGCTAAGACCGACGATAGCGGTCAGATGAGCTACAACGATCTCTCGGCGAGCCAGATGCTTTCCAACGATATCGCCACGCTGCTGGATAGCGATAGCGTTAAGAGCGGCGCCGCCAAGGAACTGGGCCTCACCGATCTGGATGACTACAAGGTGTCTGTTTCCTCCGAGACCACCACGCGTGTCATTACGCTTTCGGTTACCGGCACCGATGCCAAGGAGACGGCTGAGGTCGCAAAGGCCATAGCTAGCTCGGTGAGTACGGTCGCTCAGAACGTCGGCGCTGCCCAGAGCATCAACGTTATCGACGAGGCTAAGACCCCCGAAGCCCCCAGCGGCCCCAAGCGTATGCTGTACGTTGCTGTCGCGTTCCTCGCGGGCATCTTTATCGCAGTTGCCTATGTCGTTTTGGCAGACATGCTCAACACCCGCATCCGCGGTGCCGAAGAGGCAGAAGAGCTCCTGGGCATTCCCGTTGTTGGCCGAATTCCGGCTATGAAAGGTGGTAAATAGGCATGGCTAAGGCAAAGAACACCGATAAGCTCGTTGTACAGAATGCCGCCAAGACCCTTCTGGCCAACATCCGCTTTGCGAGCGTGGACGACCCCATTCGCACCATCACCGTTACGTCCTCGATTCCCAACGAGGGCAAGTCTACGGTTTCCATCAACCTTGCTCAGGCAATCGCCACGAGCGGCAAGTCCGTGCTTCTGGTCGAGGCCGATATGCGCCGCAGGTCCCTTTCCGATATGCTCGGCGTTCGTTCGCGCGGCGGACTCTATGCGGTCCTTTCCGAGCAGATCTCCATTGACCAGGCAATTGTCGAGACGGGTCAGAAGAACTTCTACTTCCTCGATGCCGAGCCGCATATTCCCAATCCTGCCGACATCATCGTCTCTCACCGCTTTGCCAAGCTGGTAAAGGCGCTGTCCGCCAAGTTCCAGTACGTCATCTTTGATGCTCCCCCGGTCGGCACCTTCATCGATGCTGCCGAGATTGCCAGCCTGACCGACGGCACGCTGTTCGTGGTGCGTGAGGATTTCACCAAGCGCGAGGAGGCGCTCAACGCCATCGGTCAGCTTAAAAAGTCCGAGAAGGTCAAGCTCATCGGTACCGTTATGAACTACTGCGAGACCGAGACCAGCGAGTACTACTACTCCTACTACACCAAGGACGGTAAGAAGGTGAAGAAGGGCTCCGACGATCAGGGGACTTCCAAAAAGGGCATCTTCACCAACCGAGCAAACGTTTAGTTGATTAAGGCTGACCTATGCGTGACATTCATTGCCATATCTTGCCGGGTGTAGACGACGGCGCCGCCGATCTCGATGAGAGCTTGGCGATGCTCGAGGCTGCCAAGCGGGCTGGTGTAACCAGAATTGTTTGCACTCCTCACTGCCGTGATCCCTATTTTGATTACGACAAGATGTGGGATGCCTTTGAGCTGCTGCGCGATAACGCTGACGGTTTTCCGCTCCAGATGGGCTTCGAGGTCAACCATCGAAAGCTCGTTGAGCTTGGTATCGATGCCGCGGAGCACTTGCATTTCGATGGGACCAACGAGTTTCTGCTCGAGCTTTCGACGCATGCCGATGCGTATGCGTTTAGAGAGTACGAGAACACGATTTACGATTTGCAGTGCCGTGGCTACCAGGTGATCATCGCTCATCCTGAGCGCTATCGTGCGGTTCAAAAGGATGTAAGCGTGGCGGAGCGCCTGGTCGATATGGGCTGCAAGCTGCAGGCTTCGGCGGACTTTATTGCCGGCGGTCGCTTTGGTCGCGAGAAAAAGCCGGCACAGCGCCTGTTCGATCAGAACCTGTACAGCTTCATCGCGAGCGATGCCCATAACGTGGGTCATTACGATTGCCTGGCGAAGGCTCGCGCGAAGTTTAGCGTGCGCGGAGCTCATTTTCGCTAAAATCTGTCCCTAACGTTCGCATTGAATGAAAGGGCAGCCATGGATATCCAACTTAAGACGGGATGCTTTGATGACGCGGCGTTGGTGCGCCGCGTCATTTTTATGGACGAGCAGGGCTACGAGAATGAGTTCGACGCTATCGACGAGGATCCGAACTGCATTCATGTGACGCTCTATGTAGACGGCGAGCTTGCCGGTTGCTCGCGCGTGTTTCCCGAAGAGCTTGAGCGCGTGGCTGACGCAGAGGCCCCGGTGTTGCCGGCATGCGACATGGACGAAGGCGTTGCGGCGGGGGAGACCTACATTATGGGGCGCGTCGCCGTGCTGCCGGCTATGCGTCGTCGCGGACTGGCGAGTGCGATCGTCGAGGCCAGTGCTTCGTGTGCACGCGATGCCGGCGCTAAGCTTATTAAGCTGCATGCGCAGGAATACGTGTTGCCGCTCTATGCAAAGGCGGGCTACACACAAATTGCCCCGGTAGATTACGAAGACGAGGGCCAGCCCCATGTCTGGATGGCCAAGCGCGTAGATGGCAGATAGGGACGTTCCTTTTAATATGAGCAGGACATTGTCAAGAGGCAAAATC
>DAWDYI010000057.1:0-12916 GCA_052344885.1 Collinsella aerofaciens | reverse complement strand
TAAGTTGCGGTGAAATACGGATTGTTTAAGCCTGTTAGGCCGCCAAACAGTCCCTATTTCACCGCAACTGCTTTTCGGGATCCATTTGTGCGGGGGAGTTGTGGAGTTGTGCAGGCAGACGAGGTTTTTCTGGAAATACGCACCCAATGCGCGTATAGTACCGATTGTTTTGTCGGCTCCTGCTGCGTCGAGTCCAAACCGCGAAATGCCATGAGCGGCGCGGATGCAGCCAGGAGGCACGAGGACAACCCATCGTGGCCACGCCCCGTGCTTAAAACCCCAAGAAGGAGTGAACAATGGCAGAAGAGAAGTATGTGCCGCGTCTGAAGACCAAGTACAACAACGAGGTCAAGCAGCAGCTTCAGGACAAGTTCCAGTACGAGAACGTCATGATGATCCCCAAGTTTGAGAAGATCGTCGTGAACATGGGTGTCGGCGAGGCCGCTACCGATTCCAAGGCCATCGACGGTGCCGTGCGCGACCTGCGCGCCATCACCGGCCAGCAGCCGATGATTACCCGTGCCCGCAAGTCCATCGCTACCTTCCGCCTGCGCGCTGGTATGCCGATCGGCTGCAAGGTTACCCTGCGTGGCGACCGTATGTGGGAGTTCTTCGATCGTCTGACCTCCGTCGCGATCCCCCGTATCCGCGACTTCCGCGGCATCTCCGCCAAGAGCTTCGACGGCCGTGGTAACTTCTCCATGGGCGTCACCGAGCAGCTCATCTTCCCCGAGATCGACTTCGACTCCGTCGATCACCAGCGTGGTATGGACATCACTTTCGTGACCACCGCCAACACCGATGAGGAGGCCAAGGCCCTTCTGGACGCCTTCGGTTTCCCGTTCAAGAAATAGGTTCACCTGCCCTATAAGCGCCGTTCCCACAAGGGGGCGGCGTTTGGGGCGAACAATACTCTATGTGAGGAGGATATAAGTGGCTAAGACATCGATGATCGTCAAGTGCAATCGCAAGCAGAAGTTCTCTACTCGTGAGTACACGCGCTGCCAGCGCTGCGGCCGTCCGCACTCTGTGTACCGCAAGTTCGGCCTGTGCCGTGTCTGCTTCCGCGAGCTTGCACTCAAGGGCGAGCTTCCCGGCGTTAAGAAGGCCAGCTGGTAAGTCACTACCAGCGTTTCAAGCATCAGTTTGGAACAGGGAAAACGCGCTAAAAAGGCTTTGCCGTTAAGGGCGGCGAAGAACCAAGAGCACGTGTTCATCAAGAACGAAGGAGAATCTGTATGAACCTTACAGACCCGATCGCAGATATGCTTACGCGCATCCGTAACGCTAACTCTGTGAACAAGGCCACGGTCTCCATGCCGAGCAGCAAGAAGCTCGTCGAGATCGCTCGTGTTCTGCACGAGGAGGGCTACATCGAGGGCTACGATGTCGAGGACACCGTTCCCCAGAAGACTCTGCACATCACGCTTAAGTATGGTCCCAAGAAGGCTAAGGTCATCAACGGCATCCGCCGCATTTCCAAGCCGGGCCTGCGTAAGTACACCGGCGTTGCCGACATGCCCCGCGTCCGCGGTGGCCTTGGTACCGCCATTATTTCCACCAGCCATGGCGTCATGACCGACCGCGATGCTCGCAAGCACAACGTCGGCGGCGAGATCATCGCTTACGTCTGGTAATTCGCTCGGTAGGTAGAAGGAAAGGAGATCACCGTGTCTCGTATCGGTAATAAGCCTGTCCAGATTCCCGCCGGAGTCGAAGTGGCAGTCAACGGCAACAACGTTGTCGTCAAGGGCCCCAAGGGCCAGCTCGAGCTCGATGTCTTTGAGAAGCTCGCTATCAACGTCGAGGACAACGTCCTCACCGTTTCCCGTCCCGACGACGAGCGTGAGACCCGTGCCCGCCACGGCCTCACCCGTGCCCTCATCCACAACATGGTTGTTGGCGTTTCCGAGGGCTTCGAGAAGAAGCTCGAGCTCGCCGGCGTCGGTTACCGCGTGCAGCAGAAGGGCAAGAACCTCGAGTTCTCCCTGGGCTTCTCGCACCCCGTGATCGTCGAGGCTCCCGAGGGCATCACCTTCGAGGTTCCCGACAACACCCACGTGAACGTCAAGGGTATCAACAAGCAGCAGGTCGGTCAGATCGCCGCTGAGATCCGCGGCCATCGTCCTCCCGAGCCTTACAAGGGCAAGGGTATCCACTACGTTGGCGAGCACATCCGCCGCAAGCTGGGTAAGGCCGCCAAGTAGTCGTAACCGACTCACTCGCATAAGACCAGCACCCCGTCAGGTGCTGGCAAGATCAACCTTTTTAGGAGTTTACGTATGAACAAGCATAAGGCGAAGCTGGAAGGCCTCAAGCGTCGTCAGCGTCGTGTTCGCGGCAAGGTCTCGGGTACCTCCGAGCGTCCGCGTCTTCGCGTGACCCGTACTAACGCCAACATCTATGCCCAGATCATCGACGACAGCAAGGGCTCCAGCCTGACGCTCGTCTCTGCCTCGACCCTCGAGGCCGAGTTCAAGGGCACCCACACCTCGAACAAGGAGGCTGCGGAGAAGGTCGGTCAGCTCGTTGGCAAGCGCGCCATCGAGGCCGGCATCACCAAGGTCGCCTTCGATCGCGGTGGCCGTATCTACCATGGCCGCGTCAAGGCCCTCGCCGACGGTGCTCGTGCCGCCGGTCTCGAGTTCTAGGAGGTATGTAGCACATGGCTCGTAATCAGAAGCAGCAGCGCGAGGCCTCCGAGTTCGAGGAGCGCGTCGTTTACATCAACCGCGTGTCGAAGACCGTCAAGGGTGGTCGTCGCATGAGCCTCGTCGCTCTCGTCGTCGTTGGCGACGGCAAGGGCAACGTCGGCGTTGGCATGGGCAAGTCCGCTGAGGTGCCCATGGCCATCTCCAAGGCATCTCTCGATGCCAAGAAGAACATGTTCCACGTGCCGGTGACCGAGCAGGGCACCATCCCGCACGAGGTTCTCGGCCACTTTGGTGCCGGCCGCATCATCATCAAGCCCGCTGTCGAGGGTACCGGCGTTATCGCCGGCGGCGCTGTGCGTCCCCTCTTTGAGCTTGCTGGCATCAAGAACGTCCTGTCCAAGTCCCTCGGTACCGACAACGGCCTCAACATCATCAAGGCTGCCGTCGAGGGCCTCAAGGAGCTCTCCAGCCCTGAGGACGTCGCGGCTCGCCGTGGCCTGACGGTCTCCGAGATGTTCGTCGGTAAGGAGAACTAAGCATGGCTGACACCATCAAGATCAAGCAGGTCCGCAGCACCAATGGTTGCAAGCAGGACCAGGTCCGTACTGTCCGTGCCCTCGGTCTCCACAGGATCCGCGAGGTTCGCGAGATTGCTGACAACGAGTCCGTCCGCGGCATGATCTTCAAGGTCAAGCACCTTGTCGAGATTGTAGAGGAGTAGCAAATGCAGCTTCACGATCTTACTCCCGCGCCCGGTTCCACCAAGAACCGTAAGCGCGTCGGCCGTGGCAATTCTTCGGGTCACGGCACCACTTCTGGCCGCGGCCAGAAGGGCCAGGGTTCCCGCTCTGGCGGCACCAAGGGTGCCGGCTTCGAGGGTGGCCAGACTCCGCTGGCTATGCGCCTGCCCAAGCTTCCGGGCTTCCGCAACCCCCGTCGTATCGAGTACACCGCCGTTAACGTTGAGCGTCTCGAGCGTAAGTTCGAGGACGGCGCTGTGATCGACGGTGCCGCTCTTAAGGCCGCTCGCATCACCAAGAGCGAGTTCGAGCCCGTCAAGGTGCTCGGCAATGGTGAGCTCACCAAGAAGTTCACGGTCAAGGTCGACAAGGTCAGCGCTTCTGCGCAGGCCAAGATCGAGGCCGCCGGCGGAAAGGTCGAGCTGCCGTGCTAAATGGTCTTAAGAATGCTTTCCGCATCAAAGAATTGCGCGAAAAGATTCTTTTTACCATAGCTATGCTCGTCGTGTACCGCATTGGTGCGCACGTTCCTGTGCCCGGCATTCCCTTCCAGGGGATGCTGGGCCTTTTCTCGACCGATAACAATTCGGTCGCCGCAGGTGCTATGGCCCTCCTGAATCTTTTCTCTGGCGGCGCGTTGAGCTATGTGTCGGTGTTTTCGCTGGGCATCATGCCTTACATCACCAGCTCGATCATCCTCCAGATGCTCCAGGCCGTTGTGCCTTCCCTGCATGAGCTTGCCCGCGAGGGCGAGGTCGGTCAGACCAAGATCACGCAGTATTCGCGTTACCTCACCCTGGCTCTGGCAATCCTCAACTCCGTGGGTTACCTCTTCCTCTTTAAGAGCTTCGGCATCAGCTTCAATGGCGCCGGCGCTCCCGAGATCATCTTCGACCTCATGATCGTCGGCACGCTCACTGCGGGCGCCATGCTGATCATGTGGATTGGTGAGCTCATCACCCAGCGCGGTATCGGCAATGGCATGTCGCTGATCATCTTTGCGAACATCATGGCCGGCCTGCCGCAGGCTATCTTCTCCAGCACCGAGGGCAATGCCGGTGGCATCATCACCATGGTGATCATCTGCGCCATCATTTTGCTGGTTATCCCGCTGATTGTTTTCCTTGAGCGCGGCCAGCGCCGCATCCCGGTCTCCTACGCCAAACGCGTCGTGGGCCGTCGCATGATGGGTGGCCAGACCACCTACCTGCCCATCAAGGTCAACACCGCGGGTGTCGTGCCGATCATCTTCGCTTCGGCGCTGCTGTACTTCCCCGCTCAGATTGCCGTGTTCTTCCCCGGCATCGGCTGGATTCAGGCAGTTGCCTCCGCGCTTTCGACCGGTTGGCTCAACTGGGTGCTTAACGTTATCCTCATCGTGTTCTTCGCGTACTTCTACACCTCCATGGTGTTCAACCCCGATGACACGGCCGATAACCTTAAGAAGCAGGGCGGCTTTATTCCGGGCGTGCGTCCGGGTAGGGCTACCGCGGCCTACATCAAGAACGCGCTCAACAAGATCACGCTTCCTAGCGCTGTCTTTTTGGCGCTCATCGCCATCGTGCCTTCGATCATCTTCTCCTTCACGGGTAACCATCTGATCCAGGCATTTGGCGGCACGTCCATCCTCATCATGGTCGGCGTCGTGCTCGACACGGTCGATAAGCTCGAAGGCCAGATCAAGATGTATGATTACGATGGATTCTTTAAATAGGCTAGAGGAGGATTGCTCATGAACCTCGTATTGCTCGGAGCTCCGGGTGCCGGTAAGGGCACCGTCGCACAGGAGCTCGTCGCCGAGTTTGGCGTCGCCCATATTTCCACGGGCGACCTGCTGCGTGCTGCCGTCAAGGGCGGCACCGAGCTTGGTATTCAGGCTAAGAAGTACATGGACGCTGGCGAGCTCGTTCCCGACCAGCTCGTGATCGACCTTGTCAAGGAGCGCCTTGCCGCCGATGACGCCCAGCAGGGCTTCATCCTCGACGGCTTCCCGCGCAACACCGCCCAGGCTGTGACGCTCGATTCCGAGCTCTCCGCCATGGGTCGCGAGATCGATTGCGCCCTTCTGGTCGATGTGGCCCCCGAGGTCATTATCGATCGTCTGTCTTCGCGTCGCACCTGCCGCGCCTGCGGTTACACCGGCACTGCTGCCGATGCCACCTGCCCCAAGTGCGGTGGCGAGATGTATCAGCGCGACGACGACAAGCCCGAGACCATCAAGAACCGTCTCGACGTCTACGAGAAGTCCACGAGCCCGCTCGTCGACTACTATCGTGGCCAGGGTCTGCTCAAGTCGGTCAACGGTGACCAGGCTCGCGAGACCGTGTACGGGGATGTCAAAGAGGCTCTCGGTCTATGATCAAGATTAAGTCTGCAACGCAAATCGAGCAGATGAAGAAGGCAGGAGCGCTATCTAAGATGGCGCTCCGCCACGTTGGAGCCATGGTGCGCCCCGGCGTTTCGACTTTTGAGCTCGATCAGCTCGCGGAGCAGATTATCCGCATGCATGGCGGCACCCCGGCCTTTAAGGGTTACGGCGGGTTCCCGGGGACCATTTGCGCATCGATCAACGATGCCGTGGTCCACGGTATTCCCAACCCCGACATGATCCTGCGCGATGGCGATATCATCTCCATCGATACGGGAGCCGTTGTCGACGGTTGGGTCGGCGATAACGCTTGGACGTTTTTCGTCGGCACCCCCACGCCCGAAGCCAAGGCTTTGTGCGAGGTCACGCGCGATTGCCTTAAGGCTGCCATCGAGCAGGCTGTTCCCGGTAACCATATCGGGGACGTCGGTTATGCCGTTCAGTCCCTCGCCGAGTCTCACGGTTACGGTGTGCTTCGTGATTATGTAGGCCATGGCATTGGCCGCGTGATGCACGAGGACCCCAACGTTCCTAACTATGGAAAGAAGGGGAGGGGCGTTCGCCTCCAGGCCGGCATGGTCATTGCCATTGAGCCGATGGTTACGATGGGTTCCAACCATGTGAGCACGGGTTCCGACGGTTGGATCGTCACGACCAACGACCACCTGCCCGCCGCGCACTACGAGAACACCGTCGCCATTACCAATGACGGCCCGGTGATTCTCACCACGGATGCGCAAGGTGCTTGGTGTTCGCTCCAAGGCGGAGAAATGTAACAAGTTCCACTTAGTTGTGGAGCCATTACGAAGTTATTACGATGCGTGCATACGTGTTGTAGAATACTCAATCGCTGTCGTTTTCTAGAGAAAGATGATTGCTTGTGAAGAAGGAAGACGCAATTGAGCTCGAGGGTACGGTAAAGGAACCGTTGCCCAACGCCATGTTTAAGGTCGAGCTCGAGAACGGTCATTCGGTTCTGTGCAACATTTCTGGCAAGATCCGAATGAATTACATCCGTATTCTCCCCGGTGACAGGGTTGTCGTGGAGCTTTCCCCGTACGACCTGACCCGCGGCCGCATCACCTATCGCTACAAATAGCGGCACGCATACACGCACTCCATTTCCGACTGCAGGCTTAGCTCAACCTACGGTCGGATTGTGTGTGAAGACCAGCCATAGTTTTAAACGCCTGCGGCTGGGCGAGTAGATAGTAGGGAAGTAGTTTGAGCGCTACCGAAAGGAAGAACGATGAAGGTACGTCCTTCGGTCAAGAAGATGTGCGATAAGTGCAAAATCATTAGGCGCCATGGCAAGGTCCTCGTCATTTGCGAGAACCCCCGTCATAAGCAGCGTCAGGGTTAAGAGAGGAGACTACGTTGGCCCGTATTAATGGTGTCGACCTCCCGCGTGAGAAGCGCGTTGAGATCGGTCTGACCTACATTTACGGCATCGGCCGCACCACTGCGACGAAGATTTGCGTCGAGTGCAACGTTAACGTGGATACGCGCGTTAAGGACCTCACCGAGGATGAGGTTAACGCCATCCGCGATTATATCGACAAGAACCAGATCATGGTTGAGGGCGACCTCCGCCGTGAGCGCAACCAGAACGTCAAGCGCCTTATGGACATCGGCTGCAACCGCGGCCTTCGTCACCGCAAGGGCCTCCCGGTCCGCGGCCAGCGCACCCACACTAACGCTCGTACCCGCAAGGGCCCGAAGCGTCAGATCGGTGCTAAGAAGAAGAAATAAGGAGCGCTAGATAGATGGCTACTGCTAAGAAGAACGTTCGCGCTGCCCGTCTGAAGCGCGCGGACCGTAAGAACATTTCCGTGGGCCAGGCTCACATTCGTTCTACGTTCAACAACACGATCGTTTCGATCACCGATCCCCAGGGCAACGTCATTTCCTGGAAGTCGGCTGGCCAGGTGGGCTTCAAGGGTTCCCGTAAGTCCACGCCGTTCGCTGCCCAGATGGCTGCCGAGGCTGCTGCCAAGCAGGCCATGGAGCACGGTATGAAGAAGGTTTCCGTCTTCGTCAAGGGCCCCGGCTCCGGTCGTGAGACCGCCATCCGCTCCCTCCAGGCTGCTGGCCTCGAGGTCTCGAGCATCCAGGACAAGACCCCCATTCCGCACAACGGCTGCCGCCCCAAGAAGCGTCGCCGCGTGTAACTGAAAGGATCGTATCAATATGGCAATCGACAGGACTCCTGTTCTTAAGCGCTGCCGTCAGCTCGGGATCGATCCCGCTGAGCTCGGTTACAGCAGCAAGAAGGAATCTATCCGTCAGCCCAAGCGCCGTCGCAAGGAATCTGAGTACGGCATGCAGCTGCGCGAGAAGCAGAAGGTCAAGTTTATTTATGGCGTTCTGGAGAAGCAGTTCCACGGCTACTTCAACAAGGCCCGTAAGATGAACGGCGTCACCGGTGAGAACCTCATGATCATCCTTGAGTCTCGCCTCGACAACGTTGTCTTCCGTCTTGGCTTCGCCCGCACCCGCAAAGAGGCTCGTCAGTCCGTTCGTCACGGTCACTTCACCGTGAACGGCAAGCGCGTGGACATCCCGTCCTACCGCGTCAAGGCCGGCGACGTCGTCGCTGTCGGCGAGAAGTTCCGTGACCTCCTCCCCATCAAGGAGGCCCTGATTTCCTCCGAGCGCTTTGAGGTCCCTGGCTGGCTCGAGGTCGATATCGAGAAGCTGTCTGGTAACGTGCTCGCTCTGCCGACGCGTGAGCAGATCAGCGGTGATATCAACGAGCAGCTCATCGTCGAGCTCTACTCTAAGTAGTCCATCCGGGCTGCTGAGGCTGGAGGTAATACATGTCAGAATTCATTAGGCCTCAGGTTCAGGTCGAAGAGATCAACGAGACGTCTGCTCGTGTCTCCGTCGAGCCGCTCGAGCGTGGTTACGGCGATACGCTGGGTAACTCCCTTCGTCGCGTTCTTCTGTCCTCGCTCGAGGGTGCCGCCGTCGAGGCTATTCAGATCGATGGTGCGCAGCACGAGTTCATGACCATCCCTAACATGGTCGAGGATGTCACCGACATCGTCCTGAATGTCAAGGGTCTTGTCTTCAGGGCTCTCGGCACGACCGACGAGGCGACCGCCACCATCTCGGTTGACGGCCCCTGCGAGGTCACCGGTGCGGACTTCTTTATTCCGTCCGAGTTTGAGCTGGTCAACCCCGAGCAGCACATTGCTACGCTCACCGAGGGTGGCCATCTCACCATGAGCATGCGCATCGGCTATGGCCGCGGCTATGTTTCTGGCGAGGCCAACAAGCGCGACAACGATCCCATCGGTGTGATCCACGTCGACTCGCTGTACTCGCCGGTTTCCCGTTGCGCCAAGCTCGTTGAGGCTTGCCGTGTCGGTCAGCACACCGACTACGACCGCCTTGTCCTCGAGATCGAGACCAACGGCTCCATCGCCCCGCGCGACGCCGTGGTCCAGGCTGCCAATATCATCAACCAGCATATGGCCGCCTTTATGAACCTTGCCGAGACCCCCGAGGTCGAGGAGGAGGCTTCGATCTTCGCTCCCGAGGTCACCAACGACAACGCCGAGCTGGACAAGCAGATCGAGGATCTGGACCTTTCCGTCCGTTCCTACAACTGCCTTAAGCGCGCCAGCATTCACTCGGTCCGTCAGCTCGTTGAGTTCTCGGAGAACGATCTGCTCAACATCCGTAACTTCGGTGTTAAGTCGATCGAGGAAGTGAAGGACAAGCTTGAGTCCATGGGCCTGAGCCTGAAGGCTTAATGCTTCGCATATTTGAGGAGAAACTAGACCATGCGTCACAACGTTAAGAAGGGCCTGAAGCTCGGCACCGATGCGAGCCACACCAAGGCCATGAAGAAGAGCCTTGCTAAGGCCCTCTTCGAGAACGACCGCATCAAGACCACCGAGACCCGCGCTAAGGCGCTGCGTTCGGTCGTCGATCCGATCATCACTTGGGCCAAGAAGGGCGACCTGCACTCTCGTCGTCTGGCTATCGCCAAGCTCGGCGATAAGCAGCTCGTTGCCGAGATCTTCGACAAGGCTGCCCAGGGTATGTGGCAGGACCGCAACGGCGGTTACACCCGCATCATGAAGCTCGGTAACCGTAAGGGCGACAATGCTCCCATCGTTATCATGGAGCTCGTCACCGAGCCTTGCACGCCTAAGGCCAAGAAGGCTGCTCCGGCCCCCAAGAAGGCCGCTGCTCCCAAGAAGGTCGAGGCTGCCGAGGAGGCTCCTGCTGAGGAGACCGCTGAGTAGACAATCCGTCTGCATAGGCTATATTCGAGGGGTACGTTCGCGTACCCCTCTTTTTTTGTCGAAATGCCATTGCCTGTTTGTTGGGAGCGCCCATGACCGCGCCGTCTGATTTCAATTCGATTCCCGAGCTCGACGCCACGCTCGTTTTCCGCGTGGCCTACGATGGCTCGTCCTATAGCGGCTTTGCCGAGCAGCCTGGCCAGACGACGGTTGCGGGCGAGCTGCGCCGCGCTATCGAGACGTTCCTGCGCCGTCCGATCGACCTGACGTGCGCAGGGCGCACCGATGCCGGCGTGCATGCGGTGGCGCAGTACATTAGTGTGCCCGTAACGGACGCTGAGCTCGCGTGTACGCGCCGTAGGTGGCTGCGGGCTATGGATGCCCTGCTGCCCAAAGATATCGCCATAAACGAGGTCTACAGGGCCCGTAAAGGCTTTTCTGCACGTTTTGACGCGCGTTCCCGTACGTATACGTACCGTATTGCCGATCGAGATGCGCGCCCCGTGCTGTCCCGCGGTGCCGTGTGGTGGCATCGCTATCCCTTGGATGTTGAGGCTATGTCTGCTGCCTGCCCCGCGCTGCTGGGCGAACAGGACTTTAAAAGCTTTTGCAAGGTTGCCTCGGCCGTTGGCAAGCCCACGCATCGCTGCGTGATGCGTGCCGAGTTTGGCCATGAGATTGCGTTTGGCGAGGACATCCTGACGTTTACCATCGAGGGCAATGCGTTCCTGCATTCGATGGTCCGTACGATCGTGGGCACGCTTGTCGAGATTGGCATGCATCGCCGTGAACCCGAGTGGATGCGTGAGGTCATCGATGCTTGCGACCGTACCGCTGCGGGCCCCACGGCTCCTGCCTGCGGCCTTACGTTTATGGGCGTGGATTACGATCCCGCCGAGCTCGTCGTGCTCGACTAGGGGAGGGCTCGACGCGTCGTGCGTCGACACCCGTCATCTGTGGGCTGCGCGTGTTCAACATCTGTTCTTGGCGTGCAATACAACCGGTGTCTCACTGCTTTTATTGCCGGGGTGTACCATGAACCACGGTTTGATTCATTGCTGTCGAGAGGATGGATAACTTGGTTCGACGTGGCTCGCATCCGCGACTTTCGGTGATCCTTGTGGTAGAAGGTTCGCCCAGCTATGCGATGCGTGCGCTCGAGAGTATCCAGAACCAAGACCTCTACGATTTGCAGATTGTTGTTGTCTGCCGCGATGCTGCGCCCGGTGTGCGCCATTCGCTTCAAGTTGCTGCCGACAGGGACATCCATATTGATTTGATTGACGTCGAGGACGCGAAGCGCGGTGCTTGTCTTCGTGCCGGTTTTGCTGCCTCGCGTGGCTCTCAAATCATCGCTATGAACGCCGATGAGTGGTTAGCTCCGCAGTCCCTTTCCAAGATGGTCGATATCGCGTGCGATACTGCGGCAGACATAGTGTTCCCCACGGTGTCGCTCGACCGCTATGATGCACATCGAGAGCGCCATTCGCGCGTCTTGAATGTTGCCCCTATTGTCATTGAAGACAAGTCTTCGATGGTGAGCGGGCTGTCCCAGTTGATTTTAGGCGGCCTAGTCGCTCAGACCTCTGGTGTGATGTACAGCCGCTCGCTGTTTGAGGCATGCCTGTCGCGCGGCAAGGCGTACCGTACGGTTGAGTTTATGGCTTATGCGCTCTCGCAGGCACGATTCGTGTCCGGCTGCGGCGACGCTTGTTTCCACGCGGTGGCACCTAAGCTTACAGATGCCTTTGATCCCACCATGTATGCCAGGATATCCGATGACACTCGAGCGCTCGACGAGCTTGCGGACTCACTCTCGGAAGCAGATAGCGGTGGTCGGCTCAAGCTGGCAAGCCAAAAGTTCTACTTTGCCGGACTGGTCGCCTGCATCGAGAATTTGTGTCTGAGCCCGCATGGGGTGTCGTCAATTGAGCGTTCCGCCCGCATGCGTGATATGCTCGAGGCGCCTCGAACCCGTCAGATGGTCGCCGCGCTCAAGGACAACCATCGGGGACTCGGTCTGTTGTTTGGGCCGATCGCCAGCGCCAAGCCCACGCGCTGCGTGATGTGTACGCATCTGGCAGCTTTTCTTAACCGGACGGGTGCAAAAACCGCCTAAACGGCTCATTTCGAAACAAATTTGCATAGAATTGTTTCGAAATGCGTTCTTATACACAAAAGCCTTCAAATAGCGTTAAACTATTCAATCACTGATTGATTGTCTCCGCCATCTTTTGGAGAGAGGGTTTGTATGGCTAAAAAACGCAATGGGCGCCAGGATGCCATTAGAGATATTGTGCGCAATAAGGACGTCCGTACGCAGCGCGTGCTGGTCGATGAGCTCCGTGCTATGGGCTTTGATTGCACGCAGGCGACTGTCTCTCGCGATATTGCCGATATGGGGCTGCGTAAGCTCCCTGAGGGCATCTATGTTCTGGCAGAGGACCTGCACCTGCAGCGTATGGTTTCCGAGCTCGTAACGGGCGTTCTGCGCACCGATAATCTGGTTATGATTAAGGCTCAGCCTGGCACGGCTTCCGGCATCGCCGCCGCCGTTGATGCGGCAGAGCTGCCCGATGTGCTTGGCTCGCTTGCCGGCAACGATACGATTTTGGTTATTGCCCAGACGGCCGAGGACGGCGAGCGTCTCGAGGCGCTGATCAATAAGCTGAGCAATTCTCGCAAGTAGGCGTGCGGGTCGTGCGCTCGGCACCGTGCGCGCTGACATAGTGGCTTGTAAGGGGTATCGACGTTGGTCGGTGCCCCCTTTTTTTGTCTGCCGGTATAAAGACCGCCCATCAGGTCGCTTTAAACTAAAAAGGCCCCCGAGCAGTTTAATATGAACTGCCTCCCATTTCTTGGACATGAGAAATGGGAGGCTTTTTATGCGTGTCG
>DAWDYI010000056.1:0-14123 GCA_052344885.1 Collinsella aerofaciens | reverse complement strand
TGCCATGCGGACTCCGTTCCGGACCTCAACGGTCCAACTTTTTGTCCGCAGTCCCCTTTCAAGGTGGGACGCAGTTTCCCATAGGGCCTCGACTGGGAAAGTGCGTCCCGTTTCGAGTGGGGATTCCGGGATGCATTTTCCGTAAGAGGCCTGTTTGGGAAACCATATCCCGTTTCGAGCCAGAATTCTGGGATGTAGTTTCCCCGAGAGGCCTCATCGGGAAACTATGGCCCTGAACTCTCCTGCCTGTCCCCATTGCGCCAATCTGCTGATTGAACGTCGTTGTGTGTTCACGCTATCATGCATGGTTACAATTGGTTAGCCATGGCAAACGGTTAGCCATGGTGAACATAAATACAACGCCCTGTGGGCGCCGGGGGAGGAACACGGACGTGAAGCTCGATACACTCGAGATTGGAAAGGACGCCGTTGTCGCATCGGTGGCATCGGACGATCAGGCACTCCGACAGCATATTTTGGACATGGGTCTAACGCCGGGCACCGAAGTCACCATGATGAAGTACGCCCCCATGGGTGACCCGCTCGAGATCCGCCTACGTGGCTACGAGTTGACGCTGCGCAAGGACGATGCCGCTCGCATCGAGCTCGTGGGTATTCACGACACCGATACGGGTCCGCGCGCTAACGCCGCAATCGGCACGACGGAGCATCCGGCTCTGGGCGAGGGGACGTATTCGCCCCGTGCGGCAAAGACGGCCGTGCCCGAGGGCGCGCCGCTGCACTTTGCCCTCGCCGGCAACCAAAACTGCGGCAAGACCACGTTATTCAACCAGCTGACGGGCTCCAACCAGCACGTCGGTAACTTTCCCGGCGTGACGGTCGACCGCAAAGATGGCACCATCCGTAACCATCCCGAGGCGAGCGTTACCGACCTGCCTGGCATTTACTCCCTGTCGCCGTACACAGGCGAAGAGGTCGTGAGCCGTCAGTTCATCCTTGACGAGCGCCCGGACGCCATCATCGACATCATTGACGCCACCAACATCGAGCGCAACCTGTACCTGACACTGCAGCTCATGGAGCTCGACCGCCCCATGGTCATCGCGCTCAACATGATGGATGAGGTGACGGCCAACGGCGGCGCCGTGGACGTCAACCTGCTCGAGAGCCTGCTGGGCGTGCCCGTTGTCCCCATTAGCGCTGCCCGCAACGAGGGCATCGGCGAGCTGGTGGATCATGCCCTGCACGTGGCGCGCTTTCGCGAGCGCCCTGGTCGCCTGGACTTTTGTGCGCCCGACGGTCCGGACGGCGGTGCGCTGCATCGCTGCATCCACGGCATTGCCAACCTTATCGAGGACCATGCCGCGACGGCGCACATCCCCGTGCGTTTTGCGGCGACCAAGCTGGTCGAGGGCGATGAGCTGGTAACCGAGGCGCTTCACCTGGACCGCAACGAGCTCGACGCCATCGAGCACATCATTACCCAGATAGAGGGCGAGGCTGGCACCGACCGCCTGTCCGCGCTGGCCGATATGCGCTTTAGCTTTATCGGCGACGTGTGTGGGCGTTGCGTCGTCAAGCCGCACGAGAGCCGCGAGCACGTGCGCTCCGTCAAGATTGACCGCATCCTGACAGGTCGTTACACAGCCATTCCGGCGTTCCTGGTGATTATGGGCCTCGTCTTTTGGCTGACGTTTGGCGTGATCGGCGCGGCGTTGCAGGGACTTATGGAGGACGGTATCGCTGCCATCATCGCCTCGGCCGATGCGGGCCTCAAGGCGTTCGGTACCAACGACGTAGTGCGCTCGCTGGCTGTCGACGGCGTGCTTACGGGCGTGGGCAGCGTGCTGACCTTTCTGCCGATTATCGTCGTGCTCTTCTTGTTCCTCTCCATTCTGGAAGACTCCGGCTACATGGCACGCGTAGCCTTTGTCATGGACAAAGTCCTGCGTCGCTTCGGCCTGTCGGGCCGCAGCTTTGTGCCCATGCTCGTCGGTTTTGGCTGCACCGTGCCGGCTATCATGTCGACCCGTACGCTCCCATCCGAGCACGACCGCAAGATGACGGTCATGCTCACGCCGTTTATGAGCTGCTCAGCCAAGTTGCCGGTTTACGGCTTGCTGTGCGGGGCGTTTTTCCCGCAGGCGACGGTTCCCGCCATGGTCTCGCTCTATCTGATCGGTATCATGGTCGGCTGCATCGCGGCTTTGGTGCTCAACCGCACGGCATTTAAGGGCGACCCGGTGCCGTTTATCATGGAGCTTCCCAATTACCGCCTGCCGAGTATTAAGACGACGGTGATGCTAGCGTGGGATAAGGCCAAGGACTTTATCACCAAGGCTTTTACCATTATCTTTGCCGCGACCGTGGTCATCTGGTTCCTTCAGACGTTCGATATCCGCTTTAATGTGGTCGCCGACCAGTCGCAAAGCCTGCTTGCCGGTCTGGGTAGCATCATCGCGCCGGTGTTGGCCCCGCTCGGTTTTGGCGACTGGCGCGCCTCGACGGCGCTCGTCACGGGGCTCATTGCCAAGGAGAGCGTCATCTCGACGCTCACGGTGCTTTTGGGCGCAACGTCGCCCGCGGCGCTGTCGACCATGTTTTCGCCGTTTACCGCCTACGTGTTCTTGGTCTTTACGTTGCTGTACCCGCCTTGTGTGGCGGCAATCGGCGCCGTCAAGAGCGAGTTGGGCGCGCGCTATGCCGTGGCCGTATTCGCGTTTCAGGTCGCCGTTGCCTGGATCGTGGCGTTTGTCGTGCATTCGGCGGGCATATTGCTGGGGTTGGCTTAGTTATGAATTGACGGCGCAACCTCTGTGTATCGAATTGTTTTCGGCCCCGCATCTGTACTGACGGATGCGGGGCCGTTGCTATATAATCGCCTCCGCTCAAAACGATTGGAGACGTTATATATGACTCAGACAAGGCAAGACGGCATCACGCTCAAGCAGTGGCTCCCACTCGTCGGGCTCACCTGCTGTGCGTTCGTGTTCAACACGTCGGAGTTTATGCCCATCGGCCTTTTGACTGATATCGCCGCGTCGTTCTCGCTCACCGAGGCCCAGGCGGGCATCATGATCTCGGTCTATGCCTGGGGCGTCATGCTGCTGTCGTTGCCGCTCATGGTGTTTGCCTCGCGCTTCGAGTTCAAGCGGATGCTGCTGGGCGTGCTGGCCGTGTTCTCGCTCGGTCAGTTCCTGTCCGCTGTGGCGCCGACCTATCCCATCCTGGTCTGCGCGCGCCTGGTGGTCGCTTGCGCACATGCCGTGTTCTGGTCAGTCGCCTCGATTATGGCCTCGCGCCTGGTCGACACTCGCCACGGCGCGCTCGCCATCAGCATGATCGCCACGGGCTCGTCCATCGCGCAGATCTTTGGCCTGCCTCTCGGTCGCGCCATTGGCTTGGCCGTGGGCTGGCGCATGACGTTTGCCGTGGTCGGGGGCCTCTCAGCCATCGCGGTCGTCTACCAGGCAGCGGTGTTCCCGGCCATGCCGGCGGGTGAGCGCTTTACCGTCAAACAGCTGCCCGAGCTGCTCAAGAACCCGCTCCTCATCGCGCTCTACGCAGTCACGGTCTTCATGGCGACCGGCTATTACGCAAGCTACAGCTATATCGAGCCCTTCCTGGCGCAGGTCGCGCACGTCGATGCGGGCGCCATCACCATGACGCTGACGGCGTTTGGCTGCTCTGGTTTGCTCGGAAGCTGGCTGTTTGGCCGCCTGTTCGATGGGCATCGCTTCCCGTTCTTGGCTATCACGCTCTCCGGCGTGCCGGCGGCCCTGCTGCTCATGGGGCCGGCCGCATCGTCGCTCGTGACAGTGCTTGCCGTCTGCGCACTGTGGGGCTGCTGCGCCACGGCCTTCAATGTGGCGTTCCAGGCCGAGCTCATCAAGCACACGCCGGCAGATTCGTCAGCCGTCGCCATGTCGATCTTCTCGGGCCTGTTTAACCTCGGTATCGGCACGGGCACCGCAATCGGCGGCGCCGTGGTTTCGGGTCCCGGTATCGCTTGGATCGGCTTCGCGGGCGGGGCGATTGCCGTCGTGGGCGTCATCCTCGCCATCACCGTGCTGTTTCCGGCCATCCGCCGCGCCAAGCCCGTCGCCTAATCACGTCCCCTCATCAGTTGCGGTGGAATAGTTCCTGTTTAAGGCTTCTGAAGGCCCAGACAGGAACTATTCCACCGCAACTTATTTTGGGGGAGAGGATACAAGCTGGGCATACAATGGATGTCGTTGTGTTGAGCTTACCGGGAGGTTGCTATGTGGGCATACGAGACGACGTTCTATCAGATCTATCCGCTGGGCTTTTGCGGGGCTCCGCGCGAAAACGCCGCACCCGTTGCCGAGGACGAGCTTGCCCAGGCCGTCAACGTTGCTCCTAACCCCGATGCTCCCATTATGAAAATCGCCAAGTGGGCCGACTACATGCAGGAACTCGGCGTTGGCGCTGTGCTCATCAACCCACCGCTCGAATCTGATAGCCACAGCTACGATACACGCAGCCTGCGCCATATCGACCGTCGCCTGGGTGGGGACGCCGACTTTGCCGCCGTATGCGACACGCTGCATGCCCATGGCATCCGCGTGGTGCTCGATGCCGTCTTCAACCACGTCGGCCGCGGTTTTTGGGCCTTCCGCGATGTGCAGGAGCGCAAGTGGGACTCGCCGTACAAGGACTGGTTCCACATTAGCTTTGACGGCGATTCCTGCTATGGCGATGGCTTTTGGTACGAGGGCTGGGAAGGCCATTTTGAGCTTGTGAAGCTCAACCTGCAAAATCCCGCTGTGGTCGATTACCTGCTCGAGTCCGTGCGCCGCTGGGCCGAGGTCTTTGGCGTCGACGGCCTGCGCCTGGACGTTGCCTATATGCTCGACCGCGACTTTATGCGCCGCCTGCACGCCTTTACCCGTGAGCTCAAGCCCGACTTTGTGCTGATCGGCGAGACGCTCCACGGCGACTACAACCAAATCGTCAACGACGAGATGCTCGACTCCTGCACCAACTACGAGTGCTACAAGGGCCTGTACTCCAGCTTTAACTCGGTCAACATGTTCGAGATCGCCCATTCGCTGCACCGCCAGTTTGGCGGCGATCCGTGGTGCATCTACCGCGGCAAACATCTGCTGTCGTTTGTCGACAACCACGATGTGCCGCGCCTGGCAAGTATCCTCACCGACAAGTCGTGTCTGCGTCCCGCCTACGGCATGCTCTTTGGCATGCCGGGCATCCCGTGCGTCTACTATGGCAGCGAGTGGGGAATTGCCGGCGAAAAGGGTGGCCCCGATGGCGACTGGGCGCTGCGACCTGCGCTCAATGAGCCTGCGCCCAACGAGCTGACGGCGTTCATCACGCAGCTTGCGCACCTTCGCTCGGCCGACGACGCGGCTGCCCGTGCTCTCAACTACGGTGCCTATCGCAACGTGGTGATCCAGAATAAGCAGCTGCTGTTCGAACGCGCTTGTGACGGTGCGACGGTGCTCGTGGCGGTGAACGCCGTGGACGAGCCTTACACCTTTGGCACCGGCGAGCTCAACGGCTCCTTCGTCGATCTGCTTGCCGACGATGCGCCCACGGTCGAGCTGACGGGCACCCTTGAGCTTGCACCCTACGAGGTGCGTTATCTGCTGAGGGCCTAGCCCATGGCCGTGTCTGACGAGGGCTATCAACATATTGAGCATGGGTTTGAGCCCGTGTTTGACGAGCACTCGCGCGTTTTGGTGCTCGGGTCGTTTCCCTCGGTGCTTTCGCGCGCCAATGCCTTTTATTACGGCAACCCTCAGAATCGCTTTTGGCGTGTGATGGCCACGTGCCTCGGTATGCCTGTGCCGCCCAACGAGGGCGATCCTTTGGCAAGCGGTGAGCCCGCGACGCTCGATGCCTCCATTGCCGCCAAGCGGGCCATGCTGCTGAACGGCGGCGTGGCCCTGTGGGATGCAATCGAGAGCTGCGACATTAAGGGCTCGAGCGACGCGAGCATCCGCAACGTTGTGCCGGCACATATCGAGCGCATTACCGGCGCAGCTCCCATTGAGCAGGTGATATGCAACGGTGGTACAGCTGGCCGGCTCTACAAGCGCTATCTACAAGAGCGCACCGGGCTGCCGGCCATCGTTCTGCCGTCGACAAGTCCCGCCAATGCGGCGTGGCGTCTGGAACGCCTTGTCGAGCGTTGGAGCGGCGCCGCTGATTGGCAGGCTTTTTCGATTTAGCAGTTTGAGTGCTCGGCAAGATGCCTCATAACGGCGTGCCAGATCGGTGTGGGCAGTGCAGGCGTGGCGCGCACCATGCCGTCGGTGTCGACGCCGCCCGTTGCGGCGCCACTGAGCTTCTGCGCGTGTTCGACGGAACACCCCATACGAACGGCGCCCACGAGCTTGTCCATGGCCTCCGAAAACGGTCGCCGCAAGAGTCCCATGCGCGGGGAGCGACGAAGCGCCGCAATGCCGCTGCCAGCGCAGATGGCAACGCCGCCACACCACAATTGGTTATGGCGCTCACATGCCTTGTGCAGGCGAACGGCGGTCTCACGCGCCTGCTCAGTGCCCTGTTGTGCGGCTCGAATCGCGGCGTAGACACGCGTTCCCGTACCGCCAAAGCGCTCAAGCGCCTGCTCGATGGCTGTCAACGTCTTATCGTCAGCCACATCTTCAATGGCCAGCACGATGCCATCGGCAACGCTGCCGGCGTCATTTGCCTTCAAGTCGACCGGGTGGGGGAGTGCGGTGCCGGAAAGCTGTGCATAGGCGGTGATGGCATCCTGCAGGTCCCAGAGCAAAAACTCAAGATCGTCGCTATTGGGAATGCTGATATACGCAATGGTTTGCAGTGTTTTTGGTACATCGCCGCGTGCGGTCGTCTCCATGCTGCCTCCTTTCCGGTTGGTTTCCGTTTAGGTTACACCGTCTGGTGGCGCCCCGCCGCGCTATCCTAGTGCAACCCTTACGAAAGGAACGCCATGCGTCTGCCCATGAATACCTCGCTTGCCACGCTCAAGCCCTCCGGCATCCGTCGGATTAACGCGCTCGCCGCCCAGCATCCGGGGTGCATCGCGCTCGCGCTCGGCGAGCCCGATTTTCCCACGCCCGATGTGATTAGCGCCGAGGTGACCGCCGCACTGGACCGCGGCGACACGCACTATCCGCCCAACAACGGTCGCCCCGCCCTGCGTGAGGCGTTATCTGCCTACATGGGGGATGCGGGCCTTACGTTTTCGGCGGACGAGGTCATTCTGACCGACGGTGCGACCGAGGCCCTGTCGGCAGCATTCATGGCTATGCTCAACCAAGGCGACGAGGTCATTATTCCCACGCCGGCCTTTGGCCTGTACGAGAGCATCGTCGTGGCCAATCACGCCAAGGCGGTCTTTTTGGATACGGAGCCTGCGCAATTCCAGATTGACGAGGACGCACTTCGTGCTTACGTGACGCCGGCGACCAAGGCCATCGTCATCTGCTCGCCCAACAATCCTACGGGTTGCATCCTCAACACGGCGTCGCTCGACGCCGTGGCGCGCGTGGCGGAGGAGGCGGGCATCTACGTGGTCTGCGACGATGTATACAACCGCCTGGTCTACGTGGACGGCTACGAGCGCTTTGCCCAGCGCCACCCGGAGCTACGCGAGCAGACGGTAGTCATCGAGAGCTTCTCCAAACCCTGGGCCATGACCGGCTGGCGTTTGGGCTGGCTCGCAGCCGCAGCCCCCGTCATCGCCGAGATCGCAAAGGCCCACCAATACTTAGTATCGAGCGCCGTCTCCTTCGAAATGGACGCCGCAGCCCGAGCCCTCACCGTCGACCCAACTCCCATGCTCGAAGTCTACCGAGCCCGTCGCGAACGCGTACTCGCAGCCTTAGACGCCATGGGCCTCGACGTAGTAGAGCCCGCAGGAGCCTTCTACACTTTCCCGAGCATCAAAAAGTTCGGCCTAACCAGCGAAGACTTCTGCATCAAAGCCATCAAAGAGGCAAACGTAGCCCTAGTCCCGGGCGACTGTTTCGGAACCGAAGGCCACATCCGCCTAAGCTACTGCGTCTCCGACGAAAACCTGGACGAAGGCCTCCGCCGCCTGTCCACCTTCATTTCAACCTTGTAGCCCTCAGGGATGCAACACATCAGCCCACCGACTTAAGGCTTATGAGTGGGGGCGTCGGCCAACGGGAAACCGGGCTGCCCCAAAGTCACCGCAGGCCGCGCCGCCGAAGGCCAGGCGCAAGGTTTTCGTAGATTCCGCACGAGCCGAAGAGCACTTAATGTGCTCTTCGTGCGAGCCCAGGACCTGACCGAGCGAAAACCTTGCGCCTGGCCTTCGGCGGCGCGGCCGGATGGTGGAATTGTGTGCAGCCCGGTTTTCCGTTGACCGACGCCGGGGTCCCCGCCATAATACTTTCGGTTCACGCACGAATCCGCTGCCAGAGACAGCCGGCGCAAACGGGTCTTACCCGCGAGCTTAATGGGACTTCCCGCCAGCCGAGGTGGTCGAGTAGATATGTCTTCTCGCCCCCGTCGCTCATGCAGCGCGGGGGCTTTCTTTTTGGACATGCCCCCGTCACGTCCTTGTGGCGGACCGTGCCCGGAAAGAATTCGAGGAGGTGTAATTCATGCCCCAGCAGTACAAAATCGACAAGGTTGCAGAGATCGAGTCCCGTATCGCCGAGAACGCCGGTCTGTTCGTCGTCAACTACAACGGTCTGACGGTTAAGCAGGCTCAGGAGCTGCGTCATCAGCTTCGCGAGTGCGGCGCCGAGATGAAGGTCTACAAGAACAACCTGGTCAAGATCGCTCTCAAGAACCAGGAGCAGCCCGAGCTCGACGAGATCCTCGCCGGCCCCGTCGCTTATGTGTTCTACGAGTCCGAGCCGGTCGAGGCCGCTAAGGCCCTTAAGGACTTCTCCGCTAAGTCCAAGGGCGTCCTTGAGATCAAGGGCGGTATCTCCGACGGCAAGGCCGTTTCCGCTGATGATGTTAAGGCTATCGCCGAGCTGCCCACCAAGGATCAGCTTCTCGGCCAGATCGCCGGTCTCATCTCCGGTTTCGCTCGCGACATCGCTGTCTGCGTCAACGGCGTTTCCTCTGGTCTCGCTCGTTCGATCCAGCAGGTCTCCGAGCAGAAGGCAGCCTAGTTGCTGTTTTCACCCGCGGCGGCAACGCCGCACCCCTGGCGCATTCGCGTCGTGTTTTAACTGATCTCCGTGCATCCGCACGGAAACCGAAAGGACTTAGAAATGGCTAAGCTTACCACCGATGAGATCATCGATGCTCTTAAGGAAATGACCCTTCTCGAGGCTTCCGAGCTCGTTAAGGCTATCGAGGACACCTTCGGCGTTTCCGCCGCTGCTCCTGCCGCTGTTGTCGCCGCTCCCGCTGCTGGCGCTGCTGAGGCCGAGGAGAAGACCGAGTTTGACGTCGTGCTTGAGGGCTTCGGCGACAACAAGATCCAGGTCATCAAGGCCGTCCGTGAGCTCACCAACCTTGGCCTGAAGGAGGCCAAGGAGGTCGTCGAGGGCGCTCCCAAGGCTGTTCTCGAGGGTGCCAAGAAGGAGGACGCCGAGGCTGCCAAGGAGAAGCTCGAGGCTGCTGGCGCTGCTGTCACCCTCAAGTAATCAGGCTTTCTCGCCAGATTTCTTTGCAGACGGGGTTCGCATTGCGAGCCCCGTCTTTTTTGTTTTTCGGTCCCTCGACATCGGTAGCTCAAACTGCCATGTTCTGTGATTTGCGTCGTATCGGGCACCCTGCCGTTGGGCAATAAAATTGCACCATTCGAGCAATAATTTGCGTTGACCTGCTGAAGAATTGTCTCTGCCTTGTAGCGACATATAGTTCCAGCGGTAAGATGCTTAGGTATCGCAATTTGGTCTGCGGCTGTGTGCCGCACGCATGGGGCGCTTTTGCGCCTGCGAAAGGATCTTTGAATAACATGAAGGCAATCATCCCCGCCGCCGGTCTTGGCACGCGTTTTCTGCCTGGCACCAAGTGCACGCCCAAAGAGATGCTGCCGGTGCTCGACAAGCCCGTCATTCAGTACGTCGTCGAGGAGGCGCTCGACCCCGAGGAAGTCGACGACGCCATCATCGTTACTTCTCCCGGTAAGCCCGAGCTACTGAACTACTTCCAGCCCGATCGCTCGCTCGAGAACCTGCTGCGCGAGCGCGGCAAGAACGCCTATGCCGATGCCGTCGCCCACGCTGGCGGTATGCCGGTCGACTTCCGCTATCAGTACGAGCCCAAGGGCCTCGGCCATGCTATTCGCTCTGCTGCCGACGCCGTGGCAGGGGAGAACTTCCTGGTTCTTCTGGGCGACTACGTTGTGCCTAACCGCGACATCTGCGACAAGATGCTCGCCGTTTCCAAGGAGCACGGTGGCGCTTCGGTTATCGCCGTCGCTGCTTGCTCGCCCGAGGAAGTCAGCCGCTACGGCGTTATCGCCGGTGAGCGCGTCGGTTCGCTCGAGGGTGCCGAGGACGTTGCCGATGCAGAGCCGGGCGCTGTCTGGCGCATCGGCGGTCTGGTCGAGAAGCCCGCTCCCGAGGCGGCTCCGTCCAATCTGTACATCGTCGGTCGCTACCTGCTGAGCCCGCTGGTCATGGACCTGCTGGCAGATCAGCAGGCCGGCAAGGGCGGCGAGATCCAGCTCACCGACGCCATGGCCCGTTCGCTCGACCGCGAGGCCATGTATGCCGTCGTCATTGACCCGCTGTCGGGCTACGACACCGGCACTCCCTCTGGCTGGATGGCCACCAACGCCCTCATGGCCGCAAGCGACCCCCGCTTTGCCGATGCCTTCTGGGATGCCATCGACGAGCGCGGCGGATTGATGCGCAAGTAAGCCTTCGGGCATCGACATTTACGGGCGCGGACCTCGGTTCGCGCCCGTTTTTTATAAGAGCTGCGATTGCCGGCTCTCTGTTCACAGAAAATATATGAACAGATGTTCGATACACATACATCTACCTGCGTGTTTTCTGTCGAAAAACTTTGCTACTCCAAAAACTCAATCGCGTCAAGGCTTTTCTTGCCCAACGGTCGGTACCTGATAAACTATTAGGTTGCGATAACTGGCGAAGCTATGCCTCGCCAACCCACCGAGCATTTCCGTGAAGGAGGAAAAACCTGGTGACCTACGCATACACTGCCACTGAGCGCAAGCGCGTCAGCTTCGGGAAAATCCCGGAGGCCATGGAGCTCCCCAACCTTATCTCTGTTCAAAGGGAATCCTTTGAGCGTTTTAAGGACGAGGGCCTTCGTGAGGCGTTCAAGGAATCCAGCCCCATCCAGAGCCAGAACCATGTTCTCGAGGTTACCTTCGGCGAGCATCAGTTCGGCGACCCCGCGCACACCGTCGAGGAGTGCCGCGAGAAGGACATGACCTATCAGGCCCCGCTTCTGACCGACGTCCGTCTCACCAACAAGGAGACCGGCGAGATCAAGGAGCAGCTCGTCTTTATGGGCGACTTCCCCATGATGACCGATCAGGGCACCTTCATCATCAACGGTACCGAGCGTATCGTCGTCTCGCAGCTCGTCCGTTCCCCGGGTGTGTACTACAGCTCCGAGATGGATTCGGGCAAGCAGATCTACAAGGCCCAGATCATCCCGTCCCGCGGTGCCTGGCTCGAGTTTGAGGTCGACAAGCGCGACCAGCTCATGGTCTCCATCGACCGTAAGCGCAAGCAGAGCGCCACGATGTTCCTGCGCGCCCTTGGCATCGCCGTCACCAACGACGACATCATCGAGCTGCTCGGCAACTCCGATGTGATCAAGCGCACCCTGGAGCGCGACACCGCCCTCACTCGCGAGGACGCCCTCATCGAGATCTACCGTCGCCTGCGCCCGGGCGAGCCTCCCACCGTGGACGCTTCCCGCAGTCTGCTCGAGGGCCTGCTCTTTAACCCGCAGCGCTACGATCTGGCCCGCGTCGGTCGTTACAAGGTCAACAAGAAGCTCAACCTCACCACCGAGGAAGAGGTCACGGTGCTCACCGACGAGGATATCGTCGCGACGCTGCGCTACCTGCTGTCCCTCGCTGCCGGCGAGCAGGGCTTCAAGGTCGACGACATCGACCACTTCGGCAACCGCCGTATCCGCACCGTCGGCGAGCTCGTCGCCAACCAGTTCCGTATCGGCATGAGCCGTATGGAGCGCGTCGTCCGTGAGCGCATGAGCTCCCAGGACATCGACGAGATCACCCCGCAGTCGCTCATCAACATCCGTCCGATCGTGGCTTCCATCAAGGAGTTCTTCGGTTCCTCGCAGCTCTCGCAGTTCATGGACCAGGCGAACCCCCTGACCGGTCTGACCCACAAGCGCCGTCTGTCCGCACTCGGCCCTGGTGGTCTTGCCGGCCACAAGTCCGGCTCCAGCCGCCGCACCAACGTGCCGACGGCCGTCCGCGACGTTCACAATTCGCACTACAGCCGCATGTGCCCGATCGAGACCCCCGAAGGCCCCAACATCGGCCTGATCGGCTCGCTCGCCCTCTACGCCCGCGTCAACGAGTATGGCTTCATCGAGGCCCCGTTCCGTCGCGTCGAGAACGGCGTTGCCACCGATCAGATCGACTGGATGACCGCTGACGAGGAAGAGAAGCACGTCATCGCGCCGGCCAACACGCCGCTCGATCCCAAGACCAACGAGTTCATCACGACCGATGCCGAGGGTAAGATCGTCCGTCCGCACACCGTGATCGCCCGTACCCGCGACTTCGACGGCTCCTTCGGCGCTCCCGCCGACGTGCCCGTCGAGGACGTCGACTACATGGACGTCTCGCCGCGTCAGATGCTCTCCGTCGCAGCCACGCTGATCCCGTTCCTTGAGCACGATGACGCCAAGCGTACGCTGATGGGCGCCAACATGCAGCGTCAGGCCGTGCCGCTGGTTCACCCCGCCGCTCCCTATGTCGGTACCGGCATGGAGCGTCGCGCCGCTCTGGACTCCGGCGAGGTCACCCTGGCCAAGAACGCCGGCGAGGTCATCTTTGCCGACGCCGCCAAGATCATCGTCAAGCATGCCGGCGGCATGGACGAGTACCACCTGGCCAAGTACCAGCGCTCCAACCAGTCCACCTGCATCAACCACCGTCCGCTCGTTCGCGTTGGTGACACCGTTGAGCAGGGCGAGCCTCTGGCCGACGGTCCTTCGACCGATCACGGCGAGCTCGCACTGGGTCAGAACCTCACCGTGGCCTACATGCCGTGGGAAGGCTTTAACTACGAGGACGGTATCGTCGTGTCCGAGCGCCTGGTGGCCGAGGACCTGCTGACGACCATCAACATCACCCGTCACGAGATCGACGCCCGCGACACCAAGCTCGGCCCCGAGGAGATCACCCGCGAGATCCCGAACCTCTCCGAGGACATGCTTGCCAACCTCGACGAGGACGGCATCATCCGCATCGGCGCCGAGGTCGGCCCTGGCGACATCTTGGTCGGCAAGGTCACGCCTAAGGGCGAGAGCGCTCTGACCGCCGAGGAGCGCCTGCTGCGCGCCATCTTCGGTGCCAAGGCCCACGACGTCCGCGACACCTCCCTTAAGATGCCTCACGGCGCTTACGGCCGCGTCATCGACGTCGTCCGCTTTAGCCGCGAGAACGGCGACGACCTAGCCCCCGGCGTCAACGAGCAGGTGCGCGTCTACGTCGCCCAGCGTCGTAAGATCCAGCAGGGCGATAAGATCGCCGGCCGCCACGGCAACAAGGGTGTTATCTGCAACGTTCTGCCGGTCGAGGACATGCCCTACATGGCTGACGGTACCCCGATCGACGTTATCCTCAACCCGCTGGGCGTTCCTTCGCGTATGAACGTCGGCCAGCTGCTCGAGTGCCACCTTGGCTGGGCTGCTGCGTGCGGTTGGGATACCGAGCAGGCCGACTCCGACAAGTACGTCCCCGGTCCGTTCTTCACCGCCACGCCCGTCTTCGACGGCGCCAAGGAGGACGAGATCGCCGAGGTCATCCGTCGTGCCAACAAGAACATGCTCAACAAGGCTACCGCTGCCTTTGGCGATCACATGCGCCCCGAGTTCGTCACCCAGCTTGACGAGCGCGGCAAGACCCGCCTGTTCGACGGCCGCACCGGCGAGGAGTTCCGCGAGCCCATTACCGTGGGTACGTCCTACATCCTCAAGCTCGGCCACATGGTCGACGACAAGATCCACGCCCGTTCGAC
>DAWDYI010000055.1:0-14631 GCA_052344885.1 Collinsella aerofaciens | reverse complement strand
ATATCGAGAAAAACATCGATAATTGGGACGGTTTAGGGCGAGGTGAGAGGTCGGAGGGCCAGAGCAAGCCGCACTCCGACGGGTTAATCCAGCTCTTTTAAGCCATGCGCTAGCTGCCAGTACTCGCCGCGCTGGGCGAGCAATTCCTCGTGGGTGCCGCGCTCGATGATGCGGCCATGTTCGAGGACCATGATGGCGTCGGCGTCGCGGACGGTGGACAGGCGGTGCGCAATCATAAATGTGGTGCGGCCGCGCATGATGCGGTCCATGCCGCGCTCGATGAGCTTTTCGGTGCGCGTGTCGATGGAGCTTGTTGCCTCGTCCAGGATAAGCACCGGCGGGTCGGCCACGGCCACGCGCGCGATGGCGAGCAGCTGGCGCTGGCCCTGAGACAAGTTGGCGCCATCGGCCGTGACCGGTGTGTCGTAGCCTTGCGGCAGGCGACGGATAAACGAGTCGGCGCAGGCGGCCTCGGCGGCGGCACGCACCTCCTCGTCGGTCGCGTCGAGCTTGCCAAAGCGGATGTTCTGCGCAATGGTGCCGCTAAACAGGTGCGTATCCTGCAGCACAATGCCGAGCGACCCGCGCAAGCTGGCCTTGGCGATATGCTTGACGTCGATGCCGTCGTACGTAATCTCGCCGTCATCGACCTCATAGAAGCGGTTGATGAGGTTAGTGATGGTCGTCTTTCCGGCGCCCGTCGAGCCAACAAAGGCGATCTTTTGCCCCGGCTTGGCGAACAGGTTGAGATCCGTGAGCACGCGGGTGCCCGGCACGTAAGAAAAGTCCACGGCATGGAAGCGCACGTCGCCGGCGAGCGGGACCAGACCGGTAACAAGCTCGGTACCGTCGGCTGCCACCGCACGACCCGATTCACCAACGGCGGCCACATCGTGCAGATGTCCATACGTGCCCACACCCTGGCCCTCGGGAATCTTCCACGCCCACGCGGCGTCGCCCGTCTGCACCAGCTCCACGCAGCCCTCGTCCACCTCGGGCTTAAGGTCCATGGCGGCAAACAGGCGCTCGGCACCGGCCAGCGCGTTGAGTAAGAAGTTGCCCAGCTGCGTAAACTGGTTGATGGGCATGGCCGCCTGGCGCACAAAGACCAGGTAGCTCGCGAGTGCACCCACGTCGGCAAGTCCCTTGATGCAGAGCATGCCGCCCGCCACGGCGACGATGGCGTAGTTGACGTAGCCGATCACCACGGTCATGGGCACCATCGAGTTGGCGTAGGCCTGCGCGGCGCCACCGGTGCGGCGCAGCTCCTGGTTGCGCGCGTCAAAACCTGCCACGTTGGCCTGCTCGTGGTTGAAGACCTTGATGACCTTTTGGCCCGAGACCATCTCCTCGACATATCCATCCAAGTCGCCGAGCGATGCCTGCTGGGCGGCAAAAAAGCGCTTGGAGCGGATACCCGAGTAGCGCGCGTACAGCACGATGGCCGCGTCGCACACGAGCGTGATAATCGTGAGCTGCCAGTTGAGGATGATGAGCATGGCCGTGGTGCCGATCACCTGAATGCTCGCCTGAATCACGTTGGCAAAGCTGTTGTTGAGCGCCTCGGAGACGGTGTCGACGTCGTTGGTGAAAAAGCTCATGATGTCGCCCAAGCGCGTACTGTCGAAATAGCTGAGCGGCAGCGTCTGAATGTGCGCGAACAGGTCGCGACGGATGTCGGACACCACGCGTTGGGCCGCGCGCACCATGATCTGCGAGTAGCCTAGGGCCGAGAGCACGCCCGCGGCGTAGATGATCGCCGTTACGATGACCTGCTTGGTGAGCAGCTCCTCACCGCCCGTGGCCAGGCCGTTGACGATGGGGCGCACCATGTAGGTGCCGGCGAGGCTCGCGATGGCCGCGACGGAGGCAAGCATACCCACCGCCAGCAGCGAGAACTTGGCATGGCCCATGTAAGAGAGCAAACGGCGCACAGTGCGCTTGAGGTCGGCCGGGCGCGCTTGGGCTGCGGTCTTAGGCATGGCGCTCGCCCCCTTCCAAGGGTAATCTGCTGGGGACGGAGGAAAACGGATTATTCGCGCAGCCATCGTCGCTGCCGTCGCCGGCGTCTACGTTCCCCGCAAACTCCATCTGCGAGGCGTAAATCTCCTGGTAGATGTTGTCGCCCGCTAGCAGTTCCTCGTGCGTGCCCACGCCGTGGACACGACCGTCGTCCAGCACCACAATGCGATCGGCATCCATAACGCTCGCGATGCGCTGGGCGATGATGAGCACGGTCGTATCGGGGATCCGAGCGATGTGCTCGCGAATCTTAGCGTCGGTCGCCATATCGACCGCGCTGGTGGAGTCATCAAAAATGAGCACGCGCGGATGCTTGAGCAGCGTGCGCGCGATGCACAGACGTTGCTTCTGACCACCCGAGACACCGGCGCCGCCTTGGCCCAACTCGCCGTCCAGCCCGCCGATGCGATCAAGGAACTCGTCCACGCACGCTGCGCGGCAAGCCGCGAGGAGCTCATCGTCCGACGCCTGCGGATTGCCCCACTGCAGGTTCTCGCGCACGGTGCCCGTGAACAACACGTTCTTTTGCAGCACAATGCCCACGGCGTCGCGCAAGGCGACCAGGTCGTAGTCGCGCACGTCGTGTCCGCCCACAAGTACGACGCCCTCGGTGGCGTCGTACAGACGCGCAATCAGCTGCACAATCGAGCTCTTACCCGAGCCCGTGCCGCCGAGGATGCCCACCGTCGAGCCGCTCTCGACGCGAAGGTCGATATGCTCGAGCACATCCTCGGCTGCATCCGCGCGGTATTTAAAGGAAACGTCGCGAAACTCGACACTGCCGTCCGCTGGCGCCGCAGTCGCGAGGTCTCCCGCAGGGTTGGCGATAAAGGGCTCCTCATCGAGCACCCCTGCGATACGGCCCACACTCGTGAGAGCGCGCGTGAGCAGCAAAAACACGTTGGAAATCATCATGAGCGAGTTCATGATCAGCAGCACGTAGCTCATAAAGCCCGTGAGAGAGCCCACGCCCAGCTTGCCGGCGAGAATCATGCGGCCGCCAATCCACAGGATGGAGAGCGCAGCCACGTACATCGACAGCTGAAACACCGGCAGGTTGAGCACGGCGGTGCCGAAGGTCTTGGTCGCCGTGCCGGCGAGCTCGGTATTGACGGTGTCAAACTTGTCGCACTCGTGCTCGGCGCGCACGTAAGCCTTCACGGCGCGCACGGCGGTAAGGTCCTCTTGCACCACGCCGTTAAGGTGGTCCATCGAGGTCTGGAGTTGGCGGTAGAGCGGACTGACGCGATAGGTGATGACACCCAGCACGATTGCCAGCACGGGCAAGATGATCGCAAAGACGGTGGCGAGCGGGCGCGACAGCATCAGCGCGTAGATAAGGCCGACGATAAGCGTCACCGGGCCGCGCACCATAGGGCGAAAGCCGTTGCTCACAGCATTTTGGATAACGGTGATGTCCGTGGTCATGCGAGTGACGAGCGAGCTGGCGTCGTAGTTGTCCAGGTTACCAAAAGCGAGCGTCTGAATCTTTTTGTACTCGGCCTCGCGCAGGTTAGCGCCTAGGCCCGAGGCAACGCGGGCGGACGTGTGTGCATAACCCAAGCCCAGTACCAGCGAAAGCGCAGCGCACACCAACATGTACGCGCCCTGCAGCAGCATGTAGTTGATATCACCCGCAGGCACGCCCACATCGATGATGTTGGCCATGATGACCGGGATAAACAGCTCGAGCACCGTCTCGACCGACACAAAGAACACGCCGAGAATGGCATCGCGACGGTATGCCCCTAGATAAGAAAACAGTATTTTGAGATTGCGCACGCAGGTTCAACCCCCATCAAACGTTGTTCGCAAACGCACGTATTATTGCGCGCCGAATAATGGTGTCAAGTATTCCGAAATCGTTTTCTGCAAGGTTAACGCCGGCGGCGAGTTCTCGTGACGTGTGTCCATATTCACTCGGAATAATGGTGCGCGTGACTTTTTTCGCCCGGCACCCAACACAAACCTTGACTCTACAATCGTTGTAGGGTTTTCACTACACTGGTACATAAACAAACCCAGTCAGAAAGTGCCCCCGCTCATGGAACACGACCTCACACGCGGCAATGTCCTTAAGACCATCGCGGTCTTTGCCCTGCCCTATATGCTCTCGTACTTTTTGCAGATGCTCTACGGCATGGCCGACCTGTATATGATGGGGCAGTTTAGCGGCGCCGCCGGCATCACCGCTGTGGGCAATGGCGCGCAGACGCTCTATATCATTACCGTGACGCTCGTGGGCCTGGCCATGGGAACGACGGTCATCGTCGGCCACGCCGTGGGCTCGCGCCGCTTCGACCGCGCCGAGACCGCCATCGGCAATACCATCACGCTGTTTATGGGCGTCTCGGTAGTACTGGCCGTCATCTTGTTTGCACTTTGCCCGCAGGTTGTGGCGCTCATTGGCACGCCGCCCGAGGCGGTCGAAGGCACCGCCGCCTACCTGCGTATCTGCTTTGTCGGCATTCCGTTTATCGCCGCATACAACATTCTCTCGGCCATCTTTCGCGGGCTGGGCGATTCGCGCTCGCCTATGTACGTGATTGGCGTGGCATGCATCATCAACATCGCGCTCGACTTTCTATTTATCGGCCACATGGGGCTCGGCCCCGTGGGCGCGGCGCTCGGCACAGTGACCGCCCAGACGGCCAGCGTTGCCCTCGCGCTCGTGTGGCTCAAGAGCCGCCGCACGAACATCCACGTTAAGCGCAGCGACCTGCGCCCCCAGCCCGAGGTGCTCGGCAGCATTCTTAAGATCGGCGTGCCTGTGGCTGTACAGGACGGCTGCATCCAGGTGGCGTTTATGTTTATCACCGTCATCGCCAACCACCGAGGGCTCGTCGACGCCGCCGCCGTAGGCCTGGTCGAGAAGATGATCAGCTTTTTGTTCATTGTTCCGAGTTCCATGGGCGCCACCGTCAGCGCGCTCACGGCGCAAAACGCCGGTGCAGGAAAGGGCGGTCGTGCGCGTCAGGTACTCAAGGATGCCATGACGATCTCGGTGGTGTACGGCTGTCTGATCACGATGCTGATGTGGCTGGTGGCGCCGGCGTTTATCGGCTTTTTTGCCAAGGACCCCGCGGTGGTCGCGGCCGGTACCGGCTATATGCACAGTTATATTTTCGACGCAATCTTTGCCGGCATCCACATTTGCTTTAGCGGCTTTTTCGCTGCATACGGCAAGAGCTACATCGGCTTTGCGCACAACGTGCTGGCCGTGGCGCTCATTCGCGTACCCGGCGCGTGGCTGCTGTCGAACGCCTATTCCGACACGCTGTTTCCCATGGGCATCGCTTCGCCGTGCGGATCGATTTTGTCGGCAGTCATCTGTGTTGTCGCGTTTACCGTGCTTAACCGGCGCGGAGCTTTTGACAAGTTGGTAGCGTAGCGGATCGTTTGTGTCATACGACGGCCGCGCCGCACGACCTCGGCGCCCCTTCCCCGCCCATTGAAAGGAGCAGTCCCATGACCGACTCGCCAACCGAACATACCGAAGGCCTGCTCCGTATTGGCGAGGTGGCGCGCCTGTTTAACCTGAGCGTGGGCACGCTGCGCCATTACGAGCAGATGGGCTTGCTGGACCCGGCGCACATCGATCCGGCGAGTGGATACCGCTACTACGGATCGCGGCAGCTCTCCACCCTCAACACCATCAGTCACCTGCGTGTTCTCGACCTGCCGCTAGCGCAGATCCGTGAGTTTGTGACCACGCGCGATGTAGACCTCATGCAGCGGCAGCTGGCTCAGCAGCAGGAGCTCATCGAGCGCAAGCGCCGCGAGTTGGAGCGCGTGTCGCGCAAGATCGATAACCGGCTTGCTCTACTGCATGATGCCTTGAACACCGAGCTCGATACCATTTGCACAATCGATGCGCCCGAGCTTCGCTGCGCCGTGTTGCGCGAACGCGTCAACCCTACCGACGCCTATGCGTTGGAGTGGCAAATTCGTCAACTGCAGAAGGGCCAGCATGAGACCTTTGTCTTCCTGGGCAACTTGGGCATTGGGATTAGCGCCGAGCGCCTTGACGCCGGTGACTTTGACGGCTACGACGAGGTCTTCCTGCTGCTCGATGACACCGATGAGTACTTGGGCGACGTCGAGGTACGCCCCGCCGCACGCTGTTTGACCATTAGCTTCCGCGGCACGCACGGGCAGGCGGGCTCGCGCTATGAGCAGCTACTCGGCTATATGCACGAACACAACCTGGCACCCGCCGGGCCCTCGCGCGAGATCGCCCTCATCGACGACATCATCAGCGACGACCCCACAACCTACGTGACACAGATCACGGTGCCCGTTACTGTGCTCGATTAAGAACCTCCCGGACAGGCATGCAGTGCAGCTCAACTAACGAGCGTCAGCTACAGGAGAACCGCCATGTCGAGGACAATCCCCGATATGGCGGTTTTACTCCTCCGGAATCGGAAACGCACGGATGAACTCTGCAGGCGAGAAGGTCTTGATGGTCGAGCGCACAAAAGCGGCGCGGTCACGCGTGATGATAAAGTCCACGCCGGCACGCTCGGCCATCGCACGGATACAGCCGTCCTCAAAGTCCGGCTCATCGGAATAGGCGGAGGTAAAACAAGCTTCTTGGTCGAGAGGCTCTACCGAGTAGCTCTTAAGACAGTCGCGCACTACCTCGCGGGCGCGCGCCTCGCCTGCCTGTTTAGTGAGAATGTAGTACGCGTCCTTGAGAGAGCAGGCCGAAACAACACCCTCGATAAGTCCCACGTCAACGAGCCCCTTGGTCGTTTGCGCCGCCCCATGCTCCGGCCGGCCCGGCAGCACGCAATCGAGCAGAAAATTGGTATCGAGAAATGCCCTCATAGGTAGCGCTCCCTCGCGACGCGCTTTTCATCTTCAACCGTCATCGTATCGAGCGGCGTTCCCTTTGGCATGTTAGCCACGATATCGAGATACTCCTGGTAGTCCTCATTCTCCGCGAGCATCTCACGGATCTCCTTCCAGGTGATCTTGGGATGCCACATCGTACCCACGTCGCGCTTGGGCTTGCCCGTGCCGCACGTCGGTTTTGCGCCCCCACGCTCCTGGGCAGCGTCATATTCCACCGTAACTGGACCTTCATAGTCGAGCGGCACGATCTTGAACAACGGCTTGCTCCGCTTGAAGACCACAACCTCCTCGCCCTCATTGGCAACCTTTTCGGCCACCTGCGTAAGGTTTTGGCGCAGTTCCGAAAACGCGACGGTAACCATAACTGCTCCTCTCAACATATATCTTCACTGCTAAGTATACACGTTAATATTAATGTTAAAGTGTATAAAACTCATCACAATGGGGCAGCCCCGTTGTGAGACCTCACTGCGGGGCCCCTTTGCTTTGAATGAATCTTCTATCGCTCCGGAACGACACCGCTCCGCAGGGTCACCCTCAGCAACCTACATGACGCAGATCATGCTGCCCGCCACCACGCCCAAATAAAAACCTCCCGGAAAGTATCAACCTTTCCGGGAGGTTTTCTAATTTGGTTATCGATGTACTAAGCCTGGGGCACCTCACCAGTCGCCAAGATCTGCTCGAGTGCATCCTCGTCCAGTACGGGTACGCCCAGCTGCTCAGCCTTGGTGAGCTTGGAGCCCGCTTTGGGGCCGGCGACCAGATAGCTCGTCTTCTTTGACACGCTGCCCGAAACCTTGGCGCCGAGCACCTTGAGCGCCGCGCCCGCCTCGTCGCGCGTGCGGTTGACGAGCGTGCCGGTGAGCACGAAGGTCAGACCCGCAAGCGGCTGTGCGTCGGCGAGCTCGCCCGCCACGCCAGCGTCGGCTGCGGCTTGCGCGTGCGCAGCGCCCAAGTCGACCTCGAGCGAAAGGCCCGCCTGACGCAGACGTTCCAGCACGGCAAGGTTCTCGGGCACGGCCAGGAACTGCTTAACGCTCGCCGCAATCTTGGGGCCGATGCCCTCGCACTCGGCAATATCCTCTTCGCTCGCCAAGATGAGCTTGTCAATCGACAGGAATCGCTCGGCGATGACCTCACCCACACTCTTGCCCACGTGGCGGATACCCAGGGCAAACAGCACGCGACCGAGCGGCTGGCTCTTGGACTTGTTGAGCTCGGCGATGATTTTCTCAGCCGTCTTGAGGCCTACCGGGATGGGGTCGCCCTTCTTGACGCCCTTTTTGCTGTTGGAGCTGGCATAGGTACGCCCCGTGTCCAGGCCGGCGATATCGTCGACCGTGAGCTGGTAGAAGTCCGCGACGTCGTGAATCAGGCCAGCAGCGATCATCTTGTCGACGATCTCGTCGCCCAGGCCGTCGACGTCCATGCAGCCGCGGCTCACCCAGTGGAGCAGGCGCTCCTTGAGCTGCGCAGGGCAATCGATGGAGACGCAGCGGTAAGCGACCTCGCCATCCTCGTGGACCACGGGGCTGCCGCACACGGGGCAGACCTCGGGCATGTGCCAGTCGACCGAATCGGCCGGGCGCTTGTCGAGCACCGGACCCACGACCTCGGGAATCACGTCGCCCGCCTTGTGCACGATAATCGTGTCGCCCTCGCGCACGTTTTTGCGACGAATCTCGTCGATGTTGTGCAGCGTGGCGCGCGCGATGGTGGAGCCGGCAACCGTCACCGGGTCGAACTCGGCGACCGGCGTGAGCACACCGGTGCGACCCACCTGGATGCGAATCTCGCGCAGGACGGTCTGCTTTTCCTCGGGCGGAAACTTAAAGGCAATGGCCCAGCGCGGTGCGCGGGCGGTAAAGCCCAGGTCGAGCTGCTGCTGAAAGCTGTCGACCTTTACGACCACGCCGTCGATGTCGTAGTCCAGGTCGCCGCGATGCTCGAGCGCCTGGGCGCAGAACTCGTGGACCTCGGCCGGCGTGGCACAGCGAGCCACGTTGGGGTTGACGCTAAAGCCGGCGCTACGCAGCCAATCGAGGAACTCGCGCTGGCTGTGGACGTGCAGTGGATCGGTATCGGCGATGGCATAGATAAAGGTGGCCAGGTCGCGCCGCGCCGTAACCTTGGGATCCTTCTGACGCAGGCTGCCAGCAGCGGCGTTGCGCGGGTTGGCGAAGGGGTCGCGGCCCTCGGCATCGGCCTCTTCATTCAGACGTACAAAGCTGCCTTTGGGCATATAGACCTCGCCGCGCACCTCGATGGTGCGCTCGCGGTCGGCACCCATGTGAGCGAGCGCCGGCTCGGACAGGTGCATAGGCACGTCCTTGATGGTACGGACGTTGAGCGACACGTCCTCGCCCGTGGTACCATCGCCGCGCGTGGCGGCGCGCACAAAGGTGCCGTTTTGGTAGGTAAGTGCCACGCCCAGACCGTCGATCTTAAGCTCGCAGGTATAGGTGACGCTGCCGGCACCGAGCGCATCCTCGGTGCGCTGGAGCCATGCGTCGAGCTCGTCCAGGTCCATGGCATCGTCCATGGAATACATGCGCGCCATGTGCGTGACTGGCGTAAACTGCTCGCTCACGTAGCCGCCAACGCGCTGGGTATAGCTGTCGGGCGTCACCAGGTCGGGGTAGGTCGCCTCGATTTCTTGCAGCTCAACGAGCATTTTGTCAAAGGCGGCGTCCGTGATCTCGGGCGCGTCGAGCATGTAGTAGCGATAGGCGTGGTAATCGAGCTCGTGGCGCAGCTCGGCCGCACGCGCTGCCGCCTGGGCACGGGCATCGGTCGGCGCAACGGTATCCGTGCTCGTGGGCGTTTCGGTATCGATGTCCACGCCGTCACCAAACAGGCTCGATTGCTCCATAGCGGCACTCCTTCGCTCGATTTCAAACGGATACTAGAGTACCACCGGTCACCATGGCGCCGAATAACCCTTTCGAACCGCATCGAATCGGCAGTCGACGCACCGGGATGGATTGCGCGATTAAACCATGCTCTTATCAACTCTAAATGATCCATTTTCCTCCGTCCCCAACGGATCAATAAGAAAAGAGGGGACTGCCCCACGTTGATGGGACAGCCCCCTCTGGCCTCGATATACGCGATACGGCTCGCTAGTAGCCCTGACCGTAGCCTTGACCCTGGCCCTGCTGGCCCAACAGCTCCTCCAGATACTGGCGCAGCTGCTCGTCGGTAATACCGCCGTTGCCGGTGTCGGTCGCGCTGTCATCCTGCTGCTGGTTCTGCAGCTCCTCATCGGAGCCCAGCTCGACGGTGACCTTCTTCTCTTCCTTGCCGCGCATGAGCGTGATCTCGACCTTCTCGCCCACCTCGTGGCTGCGCAGGGCGATGATCAGGCCATCGGCACTCGTAATCTCGTCGTCGCCCAGCTTGGTAATGACATCGCCCTCCTGGATGCCGGCCTTGGCAGCAGGGCCATCCTCAACGACGCTCGCCACATACGCGCCGCTATCGGTGCTCAGCTTGTTGGTGCGGGCGTTGAGCGCGTTGACGCTCGAAAGCGTGGCGCCCAGGTACGGGTGCACCGGCGTCTTACCGTCGATGATCTGGTCGGCAATGTTCTTGGCGTAGTTAACCGGAATGGCAAAGCCCACGCCCGAGCTGGAGCCCGAGTAGCTCTCGATGAGCGAGTTGATGCCCACCAGCTCACCATTGTCGTTGACGAGCGCGCCGCCGGAGTTGCCCGGGTTGATGGCGGCATCGGTCTGGATCATGTTGGCATAGATGGTGTTACCGTTGGTAGAGCTCATGGCCGTGGAGCGATAGAGCGCCGACACAATACCCGTGGAGACAGACTGCTCGTTGCCGAACGGCGAGCCGATCGCCATGACCCACTCGCCCACGTTGAGCTTGGAGGAGTCACCGATCTCGATCGGCGTGAGCTTTGAGGCGTCAGCATCCTTGAGTTTGATGACGGCCAGGTCGCTCGAGGCATCGTTGCCCACGAACTCGGCCTCGTACGTGGTTCCGTCGTCCATGGTAACCACGTACTGGTCATAGCCATCGACCACGTGGTTGTTGGTGAGGATGTGGCCCTCGGTATCGAGCACCACGCCCGAGCCGACGCTGCCCGAGCTGTCCGACTCGTCGGCAGACTGCGAAAGCGAGCCATTCTGGCTACCGCTCGAAGTGGCGGTGATGGAAACGACGGAGGGCAACGCCTTGGCAGAGACGGCCTCGGCCAGCGTGGTATCCTCGGAGTCGATGGTGATCTTTTGCGCCGATGAACCCGAAGCACCCGCCGTCACGGCGTTCCTGCCGCCGCCGATATCGAGCGTGCCGCTCATAATGAGCGCGATGACCAGCAGAGCGCCACAGGCACAGCCGGCAAGCGCCGTAATAAAGATCGGCAGTTTTTTGGTCTTGGTCTTGACCACCGTGTGCTTGTTTACAACCTGCTGGCCGCCCAGCGGCTTGCCGGTCTGCGTGTCGTAGGCCTGCACGTAGGGAATGTTGCCGTCGGCAGGCGTCGACTCCACCTGTACGCGCGGTTGCTGCTGAGTCTCGCCGGCGTGGCCCGCATCCTGGGGACGCTGGGAATCGTTCTCGCTCATAGCTGCAATCCTTTCGTCAAATAACCAAAGGCCCGCCAAACACGTGGCGGGCCATCATTGTTCACGATGAGTTGTACCCCAATATGCGGGTGCACGTGTATGAGAACGCAATCTTTTAGGAAGGCTTAAGTTCTACTGCAAACTCGAAAGGAACCCGCACCTGCGGCAAAACCACCGCAAAGGCGCCTGTCCCCCTTGCGGTGGAAATCTAGTCCTTAAACAGATAGCCCACGCCGCGGACGGTGGTGATGTGTGCCGCGATCTGCGGGCCCACCTTGGAACGGATGCGTCGAATGTGCACGTCGACGGTGCGCGTGCCGCCGCAGTACTCAAAGCCCCACACGCGGTGCAGCAGCACTTCGCGGCTGTAGGCGCGGTTGGGGTGCGTCGCCAAAAAGCTCAGCAGCGAGTACTCCATCAGCGTCAGGTCAATGGGCTCGTTATCGAGTGTCACCTGGTAGGTAGCCAGGTTAATCTCGAGGTTATCGATGTTGAGCACATCGTCGGCGGTGACGGTCTCCTCCTCGCCCATCAGGCGCTGCGCACGAGCCTTAAGTTCGTTGGGCGTCGCCGTGGGGCATACAAAGTCGGCATGCGCGTGATTCGGCAGACGCAGGGTGCCGAGCGCCTCGTCGTCGACGATCACCAGCATGGGAACGCCACCGCGGTCGTCGAGCCATTTGGCAATCTGATCGATGCGGTCGCTGCGGATGCCGTCGGAGTCGAGGATCAGCAGGTCGAAGTCGTGCGCCGCAGTCGGCGAATCGGGTGTGGCAAGGCTCACCTCGACACCCAGGGTGGTCGTCAAGCTGCGGGCAAACTCGTGGAAGCGCGTCGTGCGCGCCATGAACAGGGCACTCTTTTCGGACATATCGGCCTCCAAGGAAATGAGCTCAATCGTACTGGAACAAGTCAGCGCGATTAGGAGTTCGCCAGGTAGTGCTTGATCTCCCACTCGGTGATCGTAGACTCAAACTTATGCCACTCGTCGCGCTTCTTTTTGAGGAAGAAGCTGTGGATGTGCTCGCCGAGGGCATCCTTCATAAACTGCGAGTCCTCAAACACGTCGAGCGCCTCTTTAAGCGAGCGCGGCAGCGGCGTGTAGCCGGCCTCGACCATCTGACGGTCGGTAAGCTTGAGTGTCTCGGCCGTGGCCTCGGGCGGGAGCTCCAGCTTGCGCTCGATGCCGTCCAGACCAGCCGCCAGCGTGACGGCGTTGACCAGGTACGGATTGGCCATGGGATCGGGACTGCGCAGCTCGATGCGCGTGGACAGCTGCTTGCCGGGCTTGTAGACCGGGATGCGAACCATGCTCGCGCGGTTGCGCAGGCCCCACGTGGCGTACTGCGGCACGGAGTCGCCACCCGTGGTGATGCGCTTGTACGAGTTGACCGTGGGGTTGGTGATGGCGCTGATCTCGCGGGCATGCGCCAGGATGCCGGCCATATAGTGCTTGGCAACGTCGGAGAGATGGTACTTCTCGTCGCCCTCGCCCCAAAAGACGTTGTTGCCGTCGTGGTCGAATAGCGACTGGCACAGGAACATAGCACTGCCGTCCTCGCCTGCCAACGGCTTGGGCATAAAGGAGGCGTGGCAACCGCTCTCGTAGGCCTGCTGCTTAATGATGAGTTTGGCCGTGGTGATGGCGTCGGACATGCTCAGGGCCTCGGCGTGACGCAGGCTCATGCCGTGCTGCGAGCGGCCGGCGGCGTGGAAGGTGTACTCCACGGGCACGGACATCTTCTCGAGCGTGAGGACCGTATTGCGACGCAGGTCGCGGGCGGCATCGCTCACCGAAAGATCGAAGTAGCCCACGTTGTCGAGCGGCTCGGGGGTGTGTTCGTCGGGGAAGTAGTAATACTCCAGCTCAGCGCCCACGTTGAGCAGATAGCCAGCTTTCTCGGCCTTGCGGAACATGCGGCGCAGGGCATCGCGCGGGTCGCCGGCAAACGGCTTGCGATCGGGAGTGCACACGTCGCAGAACACGCGGGCGACGCCGTTGTGGCTCGGGCGCCACGGCAGAATCTGGAAGGTCGAAGCATCGGGAAACGCCAGCATGTCGGCTTCCTCGGGCGTGGCAAAGCCCTCGATGGCGGAGCCGTCAAAGCCAATACCCTCCTCAAAAGCGACCTCGAGGTCCTCGGGGCTAATGGCAAAGTTCTTGAGGCGGCCGAGAATGTCGACAAACCACAGACGCACAAAGCGGATGTCACGCTGCTCTACGGAGCGGAGTACGTAATCGATGTTCTGCTGGTTCATGTCGCTCCCCTTTCTTTCGGGCGGGTTTCGACTGGTCTATATCGCAGATACTATCGCAGAAAAATGTTTCCGCAGGGTTAAAGCGTATCAAGCGCTCAAAAAACGTGTGCGAACAGGCAGTTGCGAACGAGCGGCTAGCGCGAGGTCGATGCGCGGTGTTCGATGTGGCCGGGGATCTCGATGCGTTTGGGTGCCAGCTTTGCGGCTTCGCCCACGGTGGTGGTAACAACGTCGATGCGCTCGGACAGGCGCTCGACCACGCGCTCGGCGATGGTGAGGGTGTCCTGCGCGGCCGTGGTCACACCGCCAAAGAGCACATGGTTCCAGGGGTAGTCGTCAAACGTCGCGATCTTGAGCCCCGCCGGCAACGAGGGTCCCAGCTGTGCCAACGCCTCGGTCAGACGCAGAAAGACCAGGCCGTTGACGGCAATGAGGCCGAGCTTTTTGCCTGCATAGCCGCGGATGGTCTCGTCCAAGCGGCCGACGCCCGTGGCACCGCCATCGGCCAAGGTGACAACCTCGCCGGCAAGGCCGCGTCGCGACAGCTCGTCGGTAAAGGCCTCGGCGCGCTCGCGACGCACGGGGCTGTCATCGCTTGCCTCGGTGAGCAGGCACAGGCGCTCGCTGCCAGCGGCAGCCAAGGCGTCTACCAAGCCGGCAACCAGCTCGCGGTTGTTAGATGTCACCAGATCGACACCGCCGGCAGCAACATCGCGGTCGAGCAGCACAACGGGTAAACGTCCCGCGGCAGCGGCGATTGCCTCGTCGTTACCGCCGCAGGTATTGACGACCAGGCCGTCCACGCCGGCGTCGATAAGCCTGGTGAGCGATTCGGCCTCTTTAGCGGGATCGTTGCCGCTAATGGCCGTCATAAGCGAGCAGCCGCGCGCGGCGGCACTGGCGG
>DAWDYI010000054.1:6007-15678 GCA_052344885.1 Collinsella aerofaciens | reverse complement strand
TGCGCACCGAGCTCGATGTCCCCTTTTCGCACAAAGAAGAAGCCAAGGCGCTGGGCGCCAAATGGGACCGGACCAAAAAGATCTGGTATGTACCCAGCGGCGTCAACCCCGAGCCCTTTGCCGAGTGGCTGCCCGGTGTTGACCGATCCGACCCCTCAGCACCGTATATATATCTAGTACTGGGCAAGCGCGAGTGCTGGAAGTGTCACAAAGAGACCTCGGTCGCGGCCTTCGGCATTCCCTATCGAGCCGATAACGACGAGAGCATCGCCATCGCGCACGCGCCCAACGAAGCCGGGCACATTGCCATCGACACGGCCAACGCCAACGCACTCGCCATCGTGCCCGCTCTTGGCTGCGTGCCGGGCGAGATCCGCGACTACCTTCATAAGCGCTGCGGCTACAAGCCCGTAGGCGCGCGAGCCTCCAAAGCCCCGTCGCTCGGCAACACGTGCACCAGTTGCGACGCGCTGCAAGGCAGCCGCTATCTGTTCGAGGAGCCCTCGTCCCCGTTTGCCCTCACTGCCATCAACAAGCTGCCGGCACTGGAGTTTATACGCGTCGAAGTTGCCGGCGTCTTTGGCGTCCCGGCCACGCGTACCGACTTTGACCAGGCGCTCTTTACCTGGGCACGCGACCATCACGCCGAGTTCCACAGGCAACTCGGTGAGGGGATTTATTTGTAGAGGCAAAAGACACTCACAGCCAACTCCTCCGCATCACCTATCCCTCGTCGTCGGCGTCGTACACGATATCGAGGCCACAAACAGGGCATTTCTCCGGATACACCGGCATATGAACGCCCGTGCGTTTCCTCACTTCGTCGCTGAACCTGTCGCGTGCATCGATGAACCGAATGTCGAGACACGGTATTTGCGAGCCGCAGCAAGGACAGGCGACAGCAAACGACCCGCAATCCACTTCTACGCCCGGAAACATATTGTTGTCGATAAGGGCACACGGCAGTTTTCCGTACTTCCCCATCGCAATATCGCCTCGCCAGCTCATACATGCCCCTTCTCGCTATACAAATCAGGAAGAGCATGCACCGGCGGGCGGGCGCGAGATTGCATCGCCACGCGATCCGATCAAACAACACGATCGTCAAAGAATGCCAAAGCCAAATACGCTAATACGGCAGAAGCCCCGCCTTTTCACGCTTCTTTTCCGAGCGATCGAACTCAATGCGATGGGCCTCAAGAAACACCGTATCGGGTCGCCACTGACGCTCATTCGGCTGCCTTAGCGTCGCACCCGCAAAGGAAGCGTAGTCGGTCTTATCCAGCAGGTACGATCCGCACAGCCGATATTCGCCGCAAACAGGCTCAAACGAAATCAGGTGAGCATCAAATAGGGAATGAAGATCGCGCCGAAGCAGAATGCCGTTGCTGGCAACCTGCGATTTGGGTCCCGAGTAATTCTCGATATGCGCAGCTTCCAGAGCCTCGCTGACGCCGCAGTCCGACACCGCGCAACGGCCATCATAGGCGGCAACGAGCTGCTTGCGGAACCATTGCTGCCCCAATCGCTCGCGCCTTAACGCATAGCGGACCTTTTCGTCGTCGGTCGTACCCTGTCCGGCAAACTCAATATCGACGGGCATGTGCTTCAGATAACTCATGTCGGGCGCAAAACGGGGGTCCGGTCCGCCTTTATGAACAGGACCGTGCAGAACAAACCATCCGTTTTCGGGCTCGAACCGTTCAACAAACGCAAGGCCGAGCACCTTGTAGCCCACCTCGGTTGCAAATATGACTCCGACTGGAACGCCACATTCCATGCAGTTGAGCATTTTACGGTTGTAATTCTGGTCTCGAAAACCAACGGTACCCGGCGCTTGAACCGAGTACTTAATGACCCACGTACCATCGTCCAAATAGAGCGGAGGCACATCGGTGTAGAAGCTCTTTTTAGAGTTATGGACCGAAAGCGCAAAGATCTTATTGGGATCTTGCTTCACCCGATCCCGGCCCGGCCAGAAGATCCCTGAATCCCGCGTTACGGGAAAGAAGTCCGAGCCAATTCTCAAACGATACTAATACTGAGGGCTATCTTCCTTGGTGTGGTGCGGAAGGCTGGTCCAAACGCCGCCGCGCTGTTCCTCGCCCAGAAACCACTCCCATGCCTCAACGTATTCGGAAGGCACGAGGCTGCAGGCGCGGTCATAGCTTGGTCCATCCATCAACGGAACAGCAAGGTCAATGTCGTTCATCGCCAGCACCTACAACCATACGAACGCGAGTCATGCCCCTCAATAATATGGCCGAGAGTCAATTATTACGAGATCTCATTCCGCGATCGGCACATCGTTGATGCTCTCGGCTTGCCGCTGGCGCGCTTGTACCCCGCTACCCCACTCCCCTGTATACTGATGTAGCACGTGTTTCGTCCGGGCCTGTTGGGCCGGATTGTTCATGGGAGGGTCTTATGGCTGCTTCGAATCCGCCTAAGGGGAGCGTTTCTTCTTCGTCCATCAAGCCGGTTACGCGCAAGGCCGTGCGTTGCCAGCGCGAGGTCGCTTGGCTTGTCACGCAGGCGGCGGGCAGGCTCGTGGCGACCACTCAGGACGTCAACGCGCCTACGCCGAGCTTTGTGCTGGCAGCGGCGCTGGATTTTGTGCGCCAATTGGAGCTTGCCGCACAGGATGCCAGCGGCCACCTCGACTACCAGAATGTTATGGCGCCCGACCTGCAAACGTTCTGCCACATGGCCAAGTTGCCCGCCGCGCCCAATGCGCTTTCGGACGCAGGCTACATGTTTACGCTTTCGGGCGCGGACCTTATCCGCGACATCTATACATACTGCAGCGAGCTCGCCGAGCGCCATGTCTTTGACGCGGCTGAAGTCAAACCGGGATATGTCATCAAGCTGGTTCTTAGGCTGTTCTTGATGGACGGGTTCGCGGCCATGCCGGCGTAAGCCGAGTCTTTAGCATCACCGTCAACTGGGCAACAACCGCTTAACCTTAGTGGGCGCCAATCGAGGGTCGATTATTGGGTCGCCTCGTCCGCTAACGCATTTATTCCACGCGCTCCAACAGTCGATACTTGCGGTTGCGGCTCGTCGCCGGCGCCGTGGGCTCAAGCTCGCCTTGAGCAATGAGCGCGTTGACGCGCGACCTAACCTGGGAAATTGTGAGCCCCGTGCGCTCTGCCAGCTCACGCGTCCCCAGCTCGCCGTAATGTTTGAGTGCCGTCACAATTAAGCCCCCGCCATGATCGACCGGCTCGATCTTTGAACGGTAAAGTACGACCTTGAACCGATCGAACCCCGGGCAAAACAACGGCTCGGCCAGACCTTGCACACGCATGGCATTGAGCATCATTGGAATGCCCGACCCGTTGCCTTCGGCAGGAGAGCCCGCGCCGTCGGGCAATGGGACAAGCGACATGAGTTTCACAAGCGTTGCATTGCGACATCGGGAGCTGCCGTCAAACAGGTTCTCGCGAGTCTTTCCTCCGTATAGGCCGCCGGGGTTCGTCACTTCAATACGGTCAGCAAAGACGTCAACAGCGATCGACTGCCCACAGAACCGGTCTCCGTATTCTCGGTGGATTACGGCGTTGGCAATTGCCTCGCGCAGGACCTCCTCGGGAATCTCCAGCGAGTCGACACGCGAGACGCCTTTGATCATCGAGGTTCGTCGCAAATTCTTGGCGACCGCCGCGACGGCATCCGAGATCATTTCGCCCAACGTTCCCTCGCAGATCGTACGGTCCATGAACCTCAACGACCCCGCCGCGCCCTTCTGCGTTCCGGCATAGACCGCCACATCGATAAAGAGCTTGGGGTAGAACTGCTGAGGATAGGCGCCCGCAACCAGGAGTCCGGCCTTAGTCACGTTGCCTTGGGAATCGAGGAAATTCAGGCGCTCCAGCTTTGTTTTCTTGTCCGTCGCACCGTGCATAGCTCGGGGCGTCAGCGAGAAAGCACGCTCTATCGTGCGATCGACCAGCGCCTCGTCAAGATCGCCTGCAACCGCGCCGGGCACTGCATCGCGATCGCTAGGACTCGTCCGCTCGTATGACGACAGTGCCAAAACCTCGGTCGATGAAAGTGGCACGTCTTTGTCATCAATGCGCTTGTAGCTGCCGCCCTGGGCGCCGCGTTCTATTACATAGCAGGGCTTGCTCGACGGGTCGAGCTCCTCAATCGTGATAACGAGAACCACGGTGCCCCGAAGCTCCACGCGCTCAATAGTGTATTTGGGCGGATTGGCCAGTTTTCCGCGACCGCCGGCATCACCCATGCCCGCTACGAATTGGTTGAGCACCTTCTCGGTCTCAAAGTTCTCAACCGGGACAAAGCCCGCGCGCTCGCTCACGCCGAGCACGATAATTCCGCCGGCGGTATTCGCGAATGCGCTAACCGTTTCCCATACGTCGCGAGAAAGCGTCGTGGCGCTCTCCTTGACCTCGACGTTAAGATCGTCCGAGCCCATGCGCCTTAAAGACTCGAGCAGACCGGTCAGCTCGTTTTCGTTCATCTGCATGTCCTTTCGCTCGGCCCGGCGGAGAATGCCGCGAATAGATTTCCTTCGTCTCTCAGTTATCTCTCGTAATTATCTCTCATCTTTCTGCTATCTCTCATATTAGAGATAAGTGAGAGATGAAAGATAAGATATCTGCCATTTGTTTCATTTAAACATGTTTTTGCTGGTAGAACAATCAGTATTGAGACAATACCATGATTGCTTGTCTCTTTGCTGCTCAGTTATCTCTCGTATTTATCTCTCGTCTTTCAGTTATCTCTTGTATTAGTGACGAATGAGAGATGAGAGATACGTGAGTAATGAACGAGCGTGGATTTTTGGACGGTCGGAAAATCCCTCAAACAAAAAACGGGGCCGGCCTTACGCCGAGCCCCGTTTTCAAACGGTCAGTTAGTTATCCAACGCGCGAGCATAGCAGTCAACATTACGCCGCTGCGAACACTCCCAAGCCCGTTCCGATGATGCAGATCGCGAAGATGCCAATAATAATCCAAATGGTCTTGACACCCTTTTTATAGAGGGCAACGCAAGCGAACGTTGCCAGCAAGGGCAGCAGACCGGGGAAGATCGAATCGAACAGATCCTGCAGGACAATCTCCGAACCACCCACATCAAAGGTCAAAGCAGTGGACAGTGAGACCTGTGCCGCAATCATGGCGCCGATAACGGTCATTCCGAGGACACCGGCAGCATGCGTCATGCGAGACATAAGGTTGTTCTCTTCGGACTGCTGCAGGAACTTGGTTCCCAGGTCGTATCCCAGATGGGCGGCGACGATACGCGTTGCAAAGTTAATCACGGAGTAGATGAGCGCGTACACGATGGGGCCGAGCGGGTTGCCCGTCGAAGCGATGCCGATACCAATGCCGGCGGCGACCACGCGGAACGTACCCCAGTAGAACGAATCGCCGATGCCGGAAAGCGGTCCCATGAGGCCGACCTTCATGGCGTTAATCGAGGACGTGTCAAAGTTCTTATCGGCAGCCGCCTGCTCTTCCATCGAAACCGTTAGGCCGGCTACAAACGGAAGCACATGAGGCGTGATGTTAAAGAACTCGGTATGGCGATCGAGCGCCGCATAGTAATCGTCGTCGTTGGGATAGATCTTTCGCAGGGGCTTCTGAATGGTGTACATGAAGCCCATTGCCATCATCTTGTCGTACGACTGCGAGCACTGGCTCGTAAACTGGCGAAGGAACATGCTCCGATACATATCGGGGCTCATAATCGCGTCCTTCTTGGCCTCTTTGAGGTCGGTGTTCTGGGTAGCCACTAGAAGTCCTCCTCTTCATCTGCAGCAACCGTCTGCGGACCGGACGAGCCCTCGCGGAAGGCCAGGAGCAGCGCGACGCAAATGGCAGCTGCGGCGACACCGATAACGTCCATCTTGAGGTAGATGACCATAATGAATCCCAGGAACAGCCAAGGAAGCAGCTTGTTATCGCCCATGGTCCTAATAAGAAGTGCGAAGCCGATGCAGACCATGACGCCGGATGCAACGTTGAGGCCGTCCATCACAAACTGCGGAATCGCGTTGAGCGCATTGTTGATGAGGTCGGCACCAAAGAACAGCGAGCAAAACACCAGCAGTGCAGACGGAATGCCAATCGACAGCGGCACGACGGTCAGATGGTACAGGTTCGCCTTGGCAAGATCGCGATTTGCCAGAGCGGTCTCAATCTTCTTGCAGGCAAAGGCACCCGGAACGGCGTAGCAGAAGTTGCGCCACACCTGAAGGAAGACGGAGACGGGAAGGGCGAGCGCGACGGCAGTTGCCGTGCCCGTACCCGTAATGACGGCAAACGCGCAGCCAAGCACGCCGGAGGCATAGACCTCGGGAGGAACCGCCGCGCCGACCATGATGGCACCCATGAACATGGACTCCAAAGCAGCGCCGACGATAACGCCCTGCTGGACATCGCCAAGGATCAAGCCGACAAACAGGCTCGTAAACAGCGGACGACCAAGCATCGTAATGCCAAATAATTGCTCGTCCATGGACGCAATAAATGCGACCAGTGCAACTAGAAGATACTGGACAACCATTTCGATCAACCCCAGAAACAGGTCTGCAGGCGAGGCATTCTGCGCAGCTCGCCTGCAGACAACCGCAGCAATTTGAGAGGATTAGTAGTTCATCTGGTGATAGTAACGACGCGTGGTGAGCGGGTGGTTACGGACGTGCTCGAGATGGCAGCTCAGACGCTCGGTGATGGTGTAGGTGACCATCGGGGAGACGATCTTACGGAACTCGGGGTCGCTGAACGGCAGCTCGACCTCGGCGGTGTCGAACTTGTTCACGCGGACATGGACGCCCTTCTCGTCGGCGAGCATGTGAGTGAAGTTGTCCACGCGGTCCATGAGCTTACGGGTGTCGTCCTCGCCGTAGAGCATGATGAGGCTCGTGCCCTCCTCGCACAGCTCGATGGTGCCGTGGAAGAACTCGGCGGCGTGGATGGACTTGGTCTTGATCCACTGCATCTCCTCGAGAATGCACATGGCGTAGTCGTAGGCCTCACCCCAGAGCATGCCGGAGCCGATCACCATGTGGTAGTCGGTGTCCTTGAAGTCCTCGGCCATGGCGGCGCAGCGCTCGTCCTGAGCGTCCTTGGCCTTGATGAGGTACGGAGCGATCTTGCCGAACTCCTCCATGAAGGTGTCGTACTTGGGGAAGGCGCCGGCGTTCTTGAGGAAGCGGGCGACCAGCGTGATCTGGTAGGTGTAGATGGCCTCGCACAGGACGTCGTCCTCGGCGAAGCTGAAGAACTTGTAATCGGCGTACTCGGTGGCCGGGGTGTTGTCGTTGGAGACATACATCAGCGTGCGGGCGCCCTGCTCCTGGCAGAACTTGGCAGCCTCGATGATCTCGGGGGTGGTGCCGGTGCGGGTGGAGAAGACGCAGACCGAGTCCTTGTTGAAGGTCTTGGGCGGGCAGGCGAGGAACTCAGCGGCAATCTCGCAGTGGACGTCGACGTCGGCCGTGGTGGTCTCGACCCAATACTTCATCGGGAGCGTGTGGGCCCAGGTGCCGCCGCAGCCGATGAAGAAGATGTTGGAATAACCCTGCTCGCAGACCTTGTCCACGGCAGCCTCAATCTGAGGACGGAGAGCGAGGGCATCGCTCACAACCTTCTCGTAACGAGGCTCATCGAAATTGAACATCCCTTACTCCTAACTCACTTGGATGAACCCTTCATTCATCCCATGACGTTATAATACTTTATATAACTAACTATGCAAGACCTATTTCAGACTTTTTTGATTTTTCTTTAATAAAAAGCCCGCCGATCAAATGATCGACGGGCTTAAGAAAGGAGGACCTGGTTAATAAATGCTAGACAATGGCATGTTTCCAGCTAGAAAACGTCCTTGGCAAATACCTTTGAGTCATTGGGGACCTGACGGATTTCGATAACCACGCCATCGTTCACAAGCTCTTGGATATGCTCGGCATCGGTTTCGGTCGCAAAGATCGCGGGGGTCGGATGAAGCGTGGTCTCGGGAGACTTTCGAGTTCCGCCCAGATTGATCTCCTTGATGTCTTTGCAACCCTTAGCAAGGCGATAGGCATCCTCGATCGTCTCGACAATGATAAACAGCGAATACTTGTCGGTGACGCCGCTGTTGAGCGCCTCGATAGCAGCGTTTACGTCTTTTATGACGAGCTTCACGCCGTTGGGGCGGGCGAGCCTCAATGCGGCTTTTCTCATGTCGTCTTTTGCCACGGCGTCGCTGGCACACAGGATGCAATCGACATCCAGCGCATGTGTCCAAGACATGGCGACCTGGCCGTGAATCAATCGGTAATCAACTCTCGTAAGCTTAATCATCGTAATCATCTCCGCACGTAATAAAGGTAATGACAGGCGTGGCCCTTAGCTAGGGCTCGAACCAGAACTAACTAGAACTCTTCTTCTTCGACATCGGCAAGCATGTCCGCCGCCTCACAAAGCATGATAAACGAACGTGATCCCTCGACCGCAGCTTTGGCCTTGTCCGCATCCAGGGAGTCCAGCTGTGTAGCCATTTCCACCAGCAGCGGCAAGTTCATTCCGGTGATCAACGTAAACGATCCGGCGGTCTGCCTCTGAATGAATTCGTTGTTTACAGAGCCGCCAAAGATGTCAGTCACGACAAACCAAGAGTCGGCAGGGTCCTTCGACTCCATCCAAGCATCGATAAGCGCTGCGACATCCCTCGTGTCGTCATCGACATAGGCGCACAGACACTCGATTCGGTCGTTGGCGCCCATCAGGATCTCGAGAGAGCTCTTCATACCTTGGGCGAGATAACCATGACTCGCTAGCAATATCTTATTCATAGTTCTCCAATATCAATAAGACGTACTATATTGTCATAACAAAGTATATTAGCAATCTACCCTACGCGGTGTGTCTATTTTCCAAATCCGCGAACGGTAGCAATTGGTCGGTAAATTGACCAATCTATCTCTAATTTACAAATAGAACTTCAGTCGCTCGGTGCAGTACACCTGACGGGAGATGAAAAGCGGCTCGCCGCTTGGAGCATAACGTCTATCGACAAACAGAAGCAGTGGAGAGTCCAGCTCCACGTTAAGGTATGCCGCCTCGAGCTCGCTCGCATAGCAGACCTCGAGCGTACGCGTATTGGGGCCCATCTTGATCCCCTGGCGATCGAGTACCGCCATCAGCGAATCCTCGAGGGATTCATGCTCCAAAAAAGAAAGCGCAGCGGAATAGCTATTGGTTTCCAGCATCGTGGGCTTGTCATCCACAAGGCGCAGACGACGACTACGCAATACCTTTTGGGTATCGTCTACGCCCAGGAACTTCGCGTCTCGCAGGCTTGGGAAGTCCCAGCCCATTGCGAGAACCCTGGTAGACGCCTGTTTTCCCGCAAGCTGGCACGAATGGGTAAAGCTCTCACGGTCGTCCGCGGCATACATCTGTGTGTCCGACGAAACGAACGTGCCCTTGCCGCGGGCCCTCTCAACAAGCCCAGCATCTTCCATTTCTTTAATTGCGGAGCGAACCGTTATTCGGCTCACGCCAAATTGCTCGATGAGCTCCGCCTCGGTCGGAAGCTTATCTCCCGGGCGGTACGTGCCGTTGGCGATCGAATCAGAGAGCGCACGGACAATCTGTTTGTACAGGGGGATAACGCTATTTGCTTCAACCATATCAACCATACCTTTGCA
>DAWDYI010000054.1:0-5997 GCA_052344885.1 Collinsella aerofaciens | reverse complement strand
AGGAATCAGCAGCTTATAGATAGATAACTTATATTGTATTAGAACTTTTTAGGAGTCCATATATTTCCTAAATGATTCGGTAAACGGGGTGTTATTTCACTTTAGCGGGGTGCAGCGGCTACCAGCGGCATTCGTTATCAACCTAGCTAGGCTAGTCCACCCACATCGTCTTCAGTTCGCCGCAGAGCCGCGGCCCCATATGGGTATACTCACGAGGATTCGACTCGATTCGCCCCCGTTGGGGCGTCAAAGGAGACTGCATATGCCCACCACCTCAACCGACCCGCGCGCCGCTGCTGCCGCGCTGCTGGTGCCCGGTACCACCTGCCACGACTTTGCCGTCGAGCGCTGCGAGACCGTGCCCGAGCTCGACTCGGACGCCTACGTGCTGCGCCACACTGCCTCGGGCGCTCGCCTGCTGTACCTGGCGTGCGACGACGAGAACAAGGCCTTTGCCATTGGCTTTAAGACGCCGCCGGCCGATTCCACCGGCGTGTTCCATATTCTTGAGCACTCGGTGCTGTGCGGATCGGCCAAGTTCCCCGTCAAGGAGCCATTCGTCGATCTGATCAAGAGCTCCATGCAGACGTTCCTCAACGCCATGACCTACCCCGACAAGACCATCTACCCCGTTGCCACCACCAACGAGCAGGACCTGTACAACCTGATGGACGTGTACCTGGACGCGGTGTTCAACCCGGCCATCTATACCAAGCCCACCATTTTTGAGCAGGAGGGCTGGCACTACGAGCTGGACCTGCCGGAGGACGCCGAGGACGAGGGCGACGGCAGCCCCGCCAGCCTGCGCGAGGGCACGCTGCGCTATAACGGCGTGGTGTTCAACGAGATGAAGGGCGCGCTGTCCGATCCCATGAGTGTGCTGGACGACGCCGTCAACGCCGCGCTCTATCCCGACACCGCCTATGCGCACGAGAGCGGCGGCGACCCGCGCGCAATTCCCGCGCTCACCTACGAGCAGTTCCTGGACACGCACGCGCGCCACTACAATCCTTCCAACTCCTATATCACGCTCTACGGCGACCTGGACGTGGACCGCGCACTGGCCTTTTTGGACGAGCGCTATCTGTCGCAGCCGAGTGCCGCGAGCCGCCGCATGGACGCTGCCGTCGCCGCCGGCGAGGACCCGTCCACGCTGGCGCCCAATCCGCTGGACGTGCAGGCGCCCGTGACCTGCGAGTATAAGCGCGTCGAGATGGCCACCACGCCCGAGAACGCCCTGGTGGGCCTGGGCCTGGTGCTGGGCAGCGCGCTCGACCGCAAGCGCACAATCGCGGCGGACATCCTGTTCGAGGCACTGCTGGGCTCCAACGAGGCGCCGGTTAAGAAGGCCATTCTGGCCGCCGGCCTGGGCGGCAACGTGGTGAGCTACACCGCGGCCGAGAGCCTGCAGCCCTACGAGCTCATCATGCTGCAGAACGCGCAGCCCGGCATAGCGCGCGAGCTGCGCCGCGTGTTCCAGGACGCCTGCCGCGACCTGTGCGAGCACGGCGTTCCGCGCGAGCGCCTGGAAGCCATCATCAGCAGCAACGAGTACGACCTGCGCCAGCGCGACTACGGTATCGCCGACGGCGTGGCCATTGCGTGCGACGCGCTGAGCACGTGGCTCTACGATGACGACGCCGCGACGCTGGCACTCAAGTACGGCCCGGTGTACGAGGAGCTGCGCGGCGAGCTGGACGGCAGCTATTTTGAGGACCTGCTGCGCGAGCTGGTGCTGGAAAACGACCACATGGCGCTGGTCGAGCTGGTACCGGTAGATGCCGCCGAGGGTTCGGAGGGTGCCGAGGTCGCCGAGCTGGCTGCCAAGCGCGACGCCATGACCGATGCCGAGCTGGCCGACGTGGTCGAGCGCACGGCCGTGCTGCGTGCCGCGCAGGAGGCCGAGGACACGCCCGAGGACAAGGCCACGCTGCCGCGCCTGCGCGTGTCCGACATTGGCGCGGCGCGCCCCGAGCCGCCGCTCGTTGTGGACACGACCGCGCCCATCCCTTGCCTGCGCCACGACATTCCCACCAACCGCCTGGCCTACGCCATGCAGTACTTCGACCTGAGCTGCGTCGCATTTGAGGACCTGCCCTACGTGACGCTGCTCTGCCGCCTGCTCAAGCAGCTGCCCACGCGCGAGCATTCGGCCGAGGAACTCGACAACCTGCTCGCCGGCAAGCTGGGCTTTTTGAGCTTTACGACCGAGGTCATGACGCAGCCCGACGTGGACGGCGTGCGCCCCTACCTGCTGGTGAGCGCCGGCGCCCTGTCCGAAAAGATCGACGCGCTGGCGAGCCTGCCGCGCGAGGTGTGGTCGAGCACGCTGTTGCTCGATGCTGACGCCGACCGCGTTCGCGACGTGCTTACGCAGATTCGCATTGGGCTTGAGCAGGGCTTTATCAACAACGGACACTCGGCGGCGCTGGGTCGCGCGATGAGCTACAGCTCGCCTTCGGCCGTGGTGCGCGAGCAGCTTTCGGGCGTGGACTTCTACCTGTTCCTGCGCGATCTGCTCGAGCACTTTGACGAGCGACTGGACGGCCTGCGCGCCAAGCTTGCCGAGCTGGCAGACCGCATCTTTGTGGCCGATGGCTGCATGGCGAGTTTTACCGGCAGCGATGAGGACTTTGACGCGTACTGGGATGCCGCGGGCGACCTGGGGCTTGGCGCGGGCGACGGCGCCGATGCCGGCCGCAACGCGCTCGTGGTACCGGAGCCGCGCGACCGTCACGAGGCTTTCGTCATCCCCAGCGACATCTGCTTTGCGGCGTGCGCGTGCGATCCGCGCCGTCTAGACATCGACGTGACGGGCGCTTGGGCGGTTGCCGCCAACGCGCTCTCCTACGACTACCTGTGGAACGAGATCCGCGTGAAGGGCGGTGCGTACGGCTGCGGATTCCGCGCGGCCGGCGAGCGACAGACGGCGTTCTACACCTACCGCGACCCGGCGGTCGATCCTTCGATTGAGCGCATAGAACGCGCGGGCGCATGGCTCGGCAGCTTTGAGCCCGACGAGGCCGCCTTCGAGGGCTTTATCGTGAGCTGCGTGAGCGGCATGGACGCGCCCGTGAAGCCGTACGCGCTCACCAAGCGCCGCAATACGACCTACCTGGCCGGGCTCGATCCGCATGCACGCGAGGAGCGCCGCGCCCAGATGCTCGCTGCCACGCCCGGTGAGCTGCGCTCGCTCGGCGCCGATGTGACGCGCATCGCAGTCGCGTCGCCCACCTGCGTCTTTGGCGGCCGCGACGTCATCGCCAAGAGCAACGCCGGCTTTAACGTCATCGACCTGCTGGCCTAACGCACCGCAAGCAAAAACCACCACGAAGGTGCCTGTCTCCTTTGTGGTGGTTTGCGAGTGGGCCGCTACTTGATAAACGGGTTCAGCCTGGCCGCCAGCGGATCGAGCTTGTACATGGTTGCAAAGCGCTCACGACCATAGTCGGAATCGTTGCTCCAGCTACCCTGGTCGACGTCGTACTCTGCATCCAGACGAATCCACTCCTCCGGCTTGTTCTTCTCGTGCTTGCTGCAGAAGTAGCGCTGGTACTCGACCTCGTGCTCAAACTCAAACTCGGCATCCGAACCGCGGCCGGCATACTCGTCGACCGACGTCAGATTGCCGTGCTCGTCGTAATAAAACTCCGCATAGCCGCCGCGCTCGGAATCGATCCTGTCGAGCTTTCCGTCGCTGTACGAATAATCCACCGCGGCATACGAGTTCAGCGAGCCGTAATCGTTGCCGTGCGAGTCGTATGCCACAGGTGAGATGCGCGAAATGTTGCCGTCCTTGTCATACTCGTAGCCCGCGGTGATCGTCCACATAGTTCCCACCGTGTCGCCCTGGCAGTCCAGCGTAAAGGACGTCACGCGATCCTTGTCGTATCCGTACGAATACACGACCGTTCGAGGATTGGCCGGGCTGGTATCGGTGTTGGTCACCATGTTGCCGTCCTGGTAGACATACGTGCTCGCGCTCTCGCCGTAACCCGCATGAGTCGTCTTGTTGATCAGGTTTCCGTCCGCGTCGTAGGTAAACGTCGTGGTGCTCGACGAATCGCTTATGTCGGCATCGCAGTCGATGCGCGTGACGTTACCGTCGGCGTCGTACGTAAACGTGTTGACGTTCTCGTAACCGCCCGCCAGATCTTCCTCAATCTCCGAAATGCGATGCGACTCATCGTGCTCGACGCTGTAGCTTACACCGCCACCTTGCTTGACGGCAGACGTGAAGCCCGTGACATAACCGTTCTCGTCACGCTCGATCTCGTAGATATCGCCGTACTGGTCCGACTTATCGGTACCTTCGTAGGACACCGGCAGCCACAGCTCGTCGAGCTGCGTGTCCTTAATGCCGGTGATCTTCGTATCCTGCGGCAGTGCCAACGTGGCGAGCTTCTTTTTGCCCGAAAGATCGACGCTTTTGAGCTCCCCGGCATTTGAAAGGTCGAGCTTCTCGATGTTGTCGCAACCGTCCAGGTTAACGACGGTGACGTTGCTCGCCGAGTTAAGCTCGACAGTCTTAAGGTCGCCGCAGCCCGAAAGGTCCAGGTTGACGAGTTTATCCCCACCGTATTCCACACTGGTAACGTTGGGGAACACCTTGCCCAGGCCCTGCGTCGACGCGACGCCGTCCAGCTCGACCGACGTCACCGCCTTGGCCTCGTCGCGTGAAATGCGGCCGTCACCGTTCGTGTCGTACTTGGTCGAGACAAGCGCACGCATGCCGCTATCCGGGAAGGTTTTCTCGTCGATAGGCGTGGTCGCGATCTGCGTAAAGTAGAACAGCGCACCGCCGCCGATGCCCGCCGCCACGGCAAGCACCGCGGCAAGGGCGATGAGGGGCTTCTTGGAACGCTTGCGCCGCACGGGCTGCTGCACGGGCACGTATTGCTGAGGAGTGGGCGTGGCAGGCTGGGGTTGCTGCGTGGCCGCGACCTGGTCGGGTGCTATGGGCGCGCCGCATACAGGGCAAAAGAGGGCGTCGTCGACAAGCGGCGTGCCACACGAGCGACAAAACATGGCGGGCTCCTTTCGGTTCATTCCTTCCACCATGAAGGTAAACCCAAAAATGCAGCCCTTGTTGCGCAACAAAGCCAAGCGGGAGCCAAACCACCACAAAGTGGACAGGCACCTTTGTGGTGGTTCGAACACTTGTTCTATACGTACACATGTTCTATAGTAGGGATGCTTGCATCGAACTTAAATTGCAACTAGGATATAGTTGCAGAATGTGAGGCGGGATGACGCGGACCGATAAACTCATCGCCCAACTGCTTAGCTGCCCTTCGACGTATCGGTATACCGATTTTTTAAAAGTCATGACTTCATATGGCTTTGAAATGGACAACAAAGGCAAGACATCCGGATCGCGCGTTCGCTTCTACAGGCCATCAGATGGCAGGATATTCGTAATGCACGCGCCACATCCATCTGACGAATTGACAGCGGGGACCATTCGAAACATCGTTCGATTTCTGCAAGATGCCGGAGGTAGTCATGAGTAACGTTTTGGCATACAAGGGTTATTTCGCCCCAGTCGAGTTCGATGCCGAGCAGCATGTGCTAACAGGTATGGTCACCGGCATTAGGGATGCAATTGTGTTTGAAGGCTCTACGGTTAAAGAAGTGGAACAATGCTTCCACGACGCCGTCGACGATTACCTTGAGTTTTGCGCCGAGAAGGGCAAGGAACCCGAGCGGGCTTTTAAGGGGTCGTTCAACGTAAGAACGGGCTCTGAGCTCCACAAGCAAGCAGCGCTGGCAGCGGCAAAGAAGGGTGAGTCACTCAATAAGTTTGTGACTGAGGCGATCGCTGCGGCGTTATAGCATTAACGCACAGGCCCAAACAACCACAAAGGGGACAGGCACCTTTGTGGTGGTTTTGACGTTTGCCCAGATAAAACCTGCCAGAATAAACCTGTCCCTTTTTGGCAGGTGGGACTGCGGACGATTTCTTGGACCGTTACGCGGCCCTTCCCAGCGCGGCGC
>DAWDYI010000053.1:0-16218 GCA_052344885.1 Collinsella aerofaciens | reverse complement strand
GGACTCAGCGCAACGCGTTGCGCTGAGTCCTGAGGCTGTTGCAATGAAAATGAGAGTCAAGGTATGCATCCTTCCTACGATCCGGCTACCGCGCCGGCACACAACACATCGTAGGAAGGATTATACTTGAATTCATTAGCTGAGAGCTAAGGTTGCGGTAAACGGCCAATGCGGTTATCCAAACGCCGAGCAAACGCACTTTGCGCGACCGTCTGCTGGCAGCGCATCAACCCACCGTGACGGATTCCACGGTAAAGGCACTGATCATCAACAGGACAAAGAACACCAGGTAGCTGACACCCAGCGGGTACGCAATGACCAGGAATACGACCCAGCCGACATTGGTTTTACCGTCGGCACGGCGTCGCTCGCGATTGCGGCAGAGCCAAATCGTCACACCAATGGCCACAATCAACAACACAAGTGCTGCCGCCGCCAGCCCGGCAAGCGCAAACATAACGCCAATGCTCACAGCGATGACCGGAAGCAGCAGCAAACCGCACCCGCATCCACCCGGACTATATACGGCAGGCTGTCGGCGTCGCCTCATCGCCACGCCAGCCCCATCATCTCTGAGCACTACAGTGCGGTGGCCTGCTGAACAGGAACGATCTTATCGAGTTCCGATTCGATCCGCCTTTTCTCGGCCTCAAGGTCAAACGCCACCTGAGCGCGTAGCCAATATCCATCCGTCAGACCAAAGTAGCGGCAAAGGCGAAGGTCGGTGTCGGCCGTCACGCGACGCCTTCCCAAGATAATCTGTCCAATGCGTTGAGCCGGAATCCCGGTCTCCTTAGCAAGGCGATATTGAGAAATGCCCATGGGAACAAGAAACTCCTCTTTGAGAAGCTCACCAGGAGTCACCGGCGGCAGCAAATCGGGCACAGTCTCATCACTTGTGATAATCGACGATTTCGACATTCCAAGCCATCTCCTGTCTCCACTCAAAACAGACCCGATAGCGCTCGTTACGGTGCAATCATAGTATCGCCTTACGTTAGTAACGTCAAACGTTTCTATAGACTTACATCTCTATTATATCGTACGTTTGTTCGTGTTTTCTAGAACAAATAGTCCTTCACGCCTTAGTTAAGCAAAAGCAATCGTTTGTAGACATCGAGGCCTTTGAGTAGGATTTCCTCGTCGAAGAGCATGCTATCAGCATGCAGAGCGCTTGTGGCATAGGCGGGGCAGCCATCCGAATCACTCGGGTTGTCTTGGTCCTCTGGCATACCCGTGCCCAGCAGGAAAAACACGCCCGGCAGATGGCGTTGGTAGAACGCGAAATCCTCGGCAATCAGCAGCGGCTCGTCCACGAGCTGTAACTCGGGCAGAGCAGGCGCGATTCGAGCAAACAACTCGGGGTCGTTGTCGACCGGCGGATAGCCCTCGGCAAAGTCGAGATCGTACGTGCAGCCCGTTGCAGCGCACGCCTCGTCGAGTACACGGCGCACGCCTTCGCGCGCGCGGTCGAACATGCCGTCCGTAAACACACGCAGGCTTCCGGCCACATGGGCCTCCCCCGCCACCGCGTTACAAACCGTACCGGCCTGCAGCAGACCAAACTTACCGATACAGGGCTCGTCGGTGCCCAGCTCGTCCATCAGCTCGCGCTCGGCAACCAAGAACTTGGCAGCCGCTAGCGCCGCATCGCGCGACTCCTCGACCGGAACGCCATAGGTCTTAGCGATATGGATGCTCGTCCCGTGAATATGAATGTGTGTCTCACTCGAACGCGCCAGCAGCGGACCGGAACAACTCGCCAACGTGCCGGCAGGCAGATCGGGCCACACATGAAAGCCAAAAATGCGGTCGGCCCCATAGCGCTCGAACACACCGCTCTCGCATACCGTCTTGGCACCACCGATCGTTTCCTCGGCCGGCTGGAACACAAAGAGAACGTTGCGCCTAATGGCGCCCGGCTGCTCGCGAATCGTACGGTCGACATACGTCGCGGCGGCAAGCGCCATGGCCATGTGTCCGTCATGTCCGCAAGCGTGCATCTTGCCGGGATGGGTCGAGGCAAAGGCCGCTCCCGTCGCCTCCGCGATGGGCAGCGCATCCATATCGGCGCGAATCGCCGTGGCATGCGCGGCATCAACGCCGGCGTCGAAGAAAGCACAGACGCAGCTGGGGCACGGATGGGTCACTTCGCAGGTGAGCGGTGCCAGCACGCCCTCGATATAGGCAATGGTTTGCGGAAGATCGAAATCGAGCTCCGGAATGCGATGGAGATCGCGGCGATAGCGACGGAGTTCTTGGAGCTCGGTCATAGAGGATCCCTTCGTGAGGCATATCTGTTGCAACTTATTGTGATACAGGATTGTGGCACACATGTTTCCAGCATATTGCTGCATTTTTTAAACGTTATATACGAATACTCTTGTTTGGTAAAGTGCAACGTGGTAGGGTCGTTACCACTTGATAGAGGCGCGGGCACGAAGAGCCGCGGGCGAGCCGGCAGGCTTTGACCCCGCGGGGAGGCGAAACCCGCCGAACTGGGTTTTACGGGCACGAACAACCTGGTGGGCCTGTGGGAAACACCCACAGGACTGTCTGCAGCAATGCGGGAGCGCTATCCGGACATTGGGTCCACGCTATGCGGATTCGATGCGCAGATGGCGCCGTCTGGATAGCGAGGTTTACGGGACATGGCATTGACCCCCAACGAGGCATATGCGGCCAAGCAGCCGTTTGTGGACAAGGAGACACTCGAGCATATCGTCGAGCAGTTCCCCACGCCGTTTCATCTATACGACGAGGCGGGCATCCGCCGCAACATGCAAGAAGTGCGCGACGCCTTTGCATGGAACCCGGGCTTTAAGGAATACTTTGCCGTCAAGGCCAACCCCAACCCGGCGCTCATCTCCATTCTCAACGAATACGGCTGCGGCTGCGATTGCTCGAGCTATACCGAGCTCATGATCGCCCGCTCCCTGGGTATCACGGGACACGACATCATGTTCTCGTCCAACGACACGCCGGCTGCCGACTTTGAGCTCGCCGACAAGCTGGGTGCCATCGTCAACTTTGACGACATCAGCCACATCGGGTTCTTTGAGCGCGTTGCGGGGCCCATCCCCAAGACGGTCAGCTGCCGCTTTAATCCAGGCGGCCTGTTCCAGCTCTCCAACGGCATCATGGACAACCCGGGCGACTCCAAATATGGCATGACCACCGAGCAACTCTTCGAGGCGTTCCGCATGCTCAAGGCCAAGGGCGCCGAGGACTTTGGCATCCACGCATTCCTTGCCAGCAACACCGTCACCAACGACTACTACCCCAAACTCGCGCGCATCCTCTTTGAGCTTGCCGTGCGCCTGGAGCGCGAGACCGACGCACACGTCGTCTTCATCAACCTGTCCGGCGGCGTCGGCATCCCCTACCTGCCCGAGCAGCAGGCTAACGACATTCACGCCATCGGTGAGGGCGTACACGCAGCCTACGACGAGATTCTGGTCCCCGCCGGCATGGGCGATGTGGCGATCTGCACCGAGATGGGTCGCTTTATGATGGGCCCCTACGGCTGCCTGGTCACCAAGGCCATCCACGAGAAGCAGATCTACAAGGACTATATCGGCGTGGACGCAAGCGCCGTCGATCTGATTCGTCCTGCCATGTATGGCGCCTACCACCACATTACGGTGATGGGCCAGCCGGGTGGCGACGACAAGACCACAGCGCCCGTCACGGACACCTACGACATCACGGGCAATCTGTGCGAGAACAACGACAAGTTCGCCATCGATCGCGAGCTGCCGCATATCGACATGGGCGACCTGCTTGTGATCCACGATACCGGCGCGCATGGCTACTCCATGGGCTACAACTACAATGGACGCCTGCGCTCCGCCGAGGTCCTGTTGCGCCCCGATGGCTCGGCCGACCTCATCCGCCGCGCCGAGCGCCCGGGCGATTACTTTGCCACGCTCGACGTGCTGCCGTGCGGCCGAGAGCTGCTGGCCAAGTCGCGCGCCGAAAGTGCCCGCCGTCGCGCCCAAGACGAGCGCCTGGCAGTCGCCGCCCAATGGAACAAACGCATCCAGATCGCGGACGCGAAGGAGAAGAACATGGACATCCGCAATCTCGAGGGCTCAATCGTCGCCCTCGTCACGCCGTTTAAAAAGGATGGCAGTGTCGACTTTGACGCACTCGAGCGCCTTATCGATTTCCACCTGCAAAACGGCACCGACGCCATCCTCACCCTGGGCACCACCGGTGAGAGTGCCACGATGACCGATGACGAGGACAACTCCGTCGTCGCCGCCGTGGTCAAGCAAGTTGCAGGACGCGTCCCCGTCATCGCCGGCTCGGGCTCCAACTCCACGCAGACCATGCTCACCAAGTCGCTTACTTACCAGGGCTTGGGGGCCGACGGCCTGCTGCTCATTACCCCCTACTACAACAAGTCCAACGAAGAGGGTATCTACCAGCACTTTAAGACCGTCGCCGATGCCGTTGATATCCCCTGCATCCTGTACAACATCCCCGGCCGCTGCGGCTGCGGCATCAGCGAGCGCAACGTAGAGCGCTTGGCCGCGCACCCCAACATCATGGGCATTAAGGAGGCCTCGGGCAACGTCGCCTACGCTGCCAAGATCGCCCACCTGCTGTCCGACGATTTCCGCATGTACTCGGGCGAGGACGCGCTCACCGTGCCGCTCATGAGCCTGGGCGCTTCGGGCACCATCAGCGTGTGGGCCGACGTTCAGCCGCAGCTCGTGCACGACATGTGCCGCGCCTATCTGGACGGCGACGTGGAGCGCGCCCGCGATATCCAGATTGCCGGTCAGCCGCTCATCAACGCCCTTTTTAGTGAGGTCAACCCCATCCCCGTTAAGGAAGCGCTCGCCCAGATGGGTATGATCGAGGCAAACTACCGCATGCCGCTGTGCCCCATGGCAGACGACACGCGCTCCGCACTTACCGATGCTCTGAAGGGAGCTGGTCTGCTTGATTAAGACCGTCATTATGGGAACGGGCCGCATGGGCTCGCTCATCCGCACTACCGCCGAGGGCATTGTCGACGCCGCCGGTCAGCCCGTTTTTGATATCGTGGCCCAGATTGGCTTCGATTTGAGCGAGCTCGAAAACGCACCGGCTGCCGATGTGATTATCGACTTCTCGAACGTCGTGACCTTCGATGCCGTCGTCGCCTATGTCGAGCGCACGGGCGCCGCACTCGTTTCCGGCACCACGGGCTATTCACCTGAGCAGATGGACCGCCTGCGTGAGCTGGGCCAGAACACCCGCGTTATGCACTCGGGCAATTTCTCCATCGGCATCGCAGCCCTGCGTCATCTAGTGGCCCAGGCCACACGCGAGCTGCCCGGCTTTGACTGCGAGATCGTCGAGACGCACCACAACCAAAAGGTCGACGCCCCGAGCGGCACCGCCAAGCTACTGCTCGACGCCGTCGTCGAAGCTGAACCCGAGGCAGGCTACCACCCCGTCTATGGCCGCGAGGGCATGTGCGGCGCGCGTGGCCCCAAGGAGATCGGAATGCACTCGCTGCGCGGCGGCACCGTCGCCGGCGTGCACGAGGTTAGTTTCTTTGGCCAGGACGAGGAGGTCACGCTCACCCACCGCGCCACGAGCCGTCAGATCTTTGTCAACGGCGCCTTGGCAGCCGCGCAGAAGCTCGTCACCCGCGAACCCGGCTTCTATACGTTCGACAAGGTCATGTTTGCCTAACCGGGTATCAACCGAATCCACCCAAAGGAGAGATAGCAAATGAGCAACGCAGCCGAGATGGATGCACAAGAGATTATCAACTACATCGCCACCGCGCCCAAAAAGACGCCCGTCAAGCTGTACGTGCGCGAGAAGCCGGGCATGAAGGTTGCCTGGGGCAACGCACATGTCTACGGCGGTCGTCGTGGCAAGACCGTCTTTGGCGACTGGGATGAGCTTAAGGCCATCCTCGATGCCAATGCCGATTCCATCGATTACTACGACGTTGAAAACGATTGCCGCAACTCCGCCGTGCCCATGCTCGACCTTAAGGGCATCAACGCCCGCATCGAGCCGGGCGCGATCATCCGCGACCGCGTCGAGATCGGCGACCGTGCCGTCATCATGATGGGCGCCATCATCAACATCGGCTCCGTTATCGGCGAAGGTTCCATGATCGATATGGGCGCCGTGCTGGGCGGTCGCGCCACCGTGGGCAAGAACTGCCACATCGGCGCCGGCACCGTGTTGGCGGGCGTCGTGGAGCCCGCAAGCGCCACGCCCGTCATCATCGAGGACGATGTCATGATCGGCGCCAATGCTGTGGTCCTGGAGGGCGTGCACGTGGGCAAGGGTGCTGTAGTTGCCGCCGGCGCCGTGTGCGTCGAGGACGTCCCCGCCGGTGCCGTCGTGGCCGGTGTCCCCGCCCGCGTCATCAAGATGCGCGATGAGAAGACCGACAGCAAGACCGGCCTGGAAGAGGGCTTACGCCAGCTCTAGGGTTACGCGGTTTTACCAAACCGCGTAACTAGTCGACGCTGCAAACGACCCAGAGCGGCAATCTGACGTTCAATTGTCGGGCATGACCAGAAGGTCAATGCCCTCCTCTTTCACGTCACCTTGCTCGCTCTGGGTCGTTTTCGCTGACGTATGCTCAACCTGCAACGTAATTCAGCCCCAAGCAACAAAGGCCGAAACCCCATCCAGGGCTCCGGCCTTTGCTTTCCCGCTGTAGGCGCAACGCAACTTATCGATTCTCGATGCTACCGATATTTTTGAGCTCGATGGAGATGAGGCCGTTAGGCTCATTGACGAACTCGATGTACTCGGAGTTGGAACCCATCTCGGCCGGGAAGCTGATCTCGATACCCGTGTCGGTACGGATCTTATGATTGCGCACCGCCGCGCGTTCGACCTGCTTGCGCTCCACGGGCACACGCTCAGGCACCTTCTCCTCGGTCAGTGCCGCGCGCACGCTCTCCTTGATGACCGGCTCGTCCTCAAAGACCTCGTCGACGATATCCCAAGGCGGCAGCTCCTCGTCATCCTCGACCTTCTCGGCAACAGCAGCCTTAACCTTGGCGAGCGCTACGGCCGTATTGGCACCGTGCTCCTCGGCGACTTCCTCGACCACACGCGTCACGGTGTCGATGACCTCCTTACCCGATACGCCCGTGTCGCACTGCAGCAGGCCATCGGGGATAAGCATACGGTCCTCGCCGGCGATCTTGCGTTTCTTGTCCACATAGCCGATCTCCATGGTGCTTGCACGCACGATTGCATAGCTCGGCACCTTTTGCGAAGGGTTCGGCAGAATGGCGTAGTGGCGCGCAATGTCGTTGCGCACCTCGTCCTCTTCGCGACCTACCTCGTGCATAAAAGCCTGCTTGGAGCCCAGCAGCATCACGGCAAACCAGCGGGCATCCTCATCGTCATCAAAGTCCGCCACAAGCACGTCAGTGGACTCGGCTTTCTCGGCCTTGGTAAGTTCGGAAGAGATGAACTCCGCAATCTGCTGAGACAGGTCCACGAACTCACGCTCACCAAAGAAATAGCCCTTGAGCTCGCCGCCGAATGCGGAGTTCTCGGCAAACGTGGCGCGTTTATTGTCGGCCGAGGTGCGTGCGCGGCGCAGATGCGTGGTCACGAAGTTGCGCACGGTACGGCTCTCGATATCGAGCTCTCGCTGGCTCATGACGTTGACGGCAGAGTCAAAGTCCAGGATATGCAGAATCGCGTGATTGATTTTCATATACGGCATTCCGTTCTAGATCGATTTCGGCACGAATCAGTATAGCGGTCGAGCCCGCCCCAGGCGCTTCGAAGATTGGTGCATCGGGGACAGGTTGCTTGCACCAATGGTTAGCGCAGGAGCTCGGACTGCCAAGCCTCGAGCTGTTCTGCCAAACTCTTGCCGGCAGCGGGCACGTCGATCTGGGGTCGTTTGGGCAGCAGCGCACACTTAAGAATCGCAACGATGGTCTGCGAGACAAAGCGTCGTGTATCCTCGTCAAAGCCTTGCGCAGCCTGGAGCATCATGGGCAGGCTCTCGCGCAGATTCCCAGCGATATCCGCAAACCGCTCAGCACCCGTAGCCTCAAACACGGAGAACAACGCATCTACAAAACGCTCGCGTTCGCTAGGCGACACTGCAAGCAGCATCTCACGAATGGAACCATCAACGTATCGAGCACCGGCAGACAGGCGCTCACAGTACACGAAGTCGTGACCATCAACCACCCAGCTAAAGGGATTGTGCTGCAGCAGGCTGAACTCGGTGCTCTCAACGATGGCATAGTCCTCCTGTGTCTCGAACATCATGCCAAAGATCGACGACCGAGGTAGCGTCTTGTCGATTCGACCGGAAAGATCGGCAAAGGCGTTGCCGTTCAGAAACTCCTCGACGAAGCCCGGGCCATCATGGGAATACGCCCGTTCGATTCGTTCACGGGCAACATCGGAGCACATCGCTGCACCGTACACCGCAAGGTTTCCACCCTTGGAATGACCCCCGCACAAAAGCGGCCCGCCAATCGCATCCGCCGCCTCGTCCACATAACGTGCCGCGGATTCCTGGGCCGGCACAGGACACCGGAACGCCATGTTAAAGTCTTCTTTCCAGCCAACAATCGTACTATCGGTCCCCCGGAAGGAAAGATAACTAAACCCCGCCGGAAACCGGAACGCCATGGCTGCAAACTGCTCCGTCGCCACCATATCGCTCACAGCACGATAGCCGCAAACGTGCACGCCACGGTAGCGAGGACTTGCTGCCACGGCCTCCAACAAGGCCCTGCTCCCCTCTGGATCCCACAAGTCGTCAATCATGTCCCGATAGCACTCGGCACGCAGCAGCTCGCGTACGTCTAGGCCCTGCCAGTTCGTCAGCTCCGCCATATCACCCGGCAAACGCAAATAGGACAACCACGCAAAGACCAGGCTGTCCACCGCGCAGAACGGCCGCTCCTCAAACGGATCAAACGCCGTCTGAGCATAGGTCAAAAAATTAGGCGAATCCGACATGGCCCTCCCATCAACTATGGTGTATTGGGATGGTGCATTGGGGTCAGGTTACTTTGCACCAAAAGGCGCCCGGGCCGTGTGGACCCGGACGCCTTCATTGTAGCTTTTCGCTCTAGCGAGCTTGATTTAGCAGGAGAAATCGACGCTGTCGATGATGTCCTTGAGGGCCTTGGCGGAGACGGTGAGCTCATGCTGCTCGTCATCGTTCAGCGGCACGGGGACGCGGCAGACAACGCCGTCGCGGCCAACGACGGTCGGCATGGAGATGGCAAGATCGGACAGGCCATACTCGCCCACCATGAGCGAGGAGACAGGCAGAACGGTCTGCTCATCGCGCATAACGGCGGTGCAGATGCGCTTGACGGCCATGGCGACGCCATAGTAGGTGGCGTGCTTCTTTTCGATGATGGTGTAGGCGGAGTTCTTGACGTCCTCAGCGATGCGCTTCTCGGCAGCCTCATGCTCCAGGTGGCCGTGAAGCTCACAGAAGGTGTTCAGCGGAACGCCGGCAACCTGAGCGCTGGACCAAGCGACAAACTCGGAGTCACCGTGCTCGCCCATGACATAGGCCTGGACATCGCGCGGGTCAACCTCGACGTGGGCACCAAGCATCTGCTGCAGGCGGCCGGTGTCGAGCACGGTGCCGGAACCGATGACGTGGCCCTCGGGCAGGCCGGACATCTTGATGGCGGCGTAGGTCAGAACATCGACCGGGTTGGAGACGATGAGCAGAATGCCGTCGAAGCCGGACTTCTTAATCTCGGGAATAATGGACTTGAAGATGCTGACGTTCTTGTTGACCAGGTCCAGGCGGGTCTCACCGGGCTTCTGGGCAGCGCCAGCAGTGACGACGATCATGGCGGCGTCGGCGACATCGGAATAATCGCCGGCGTAGATCTTCATCGGCTCGGCAAACGTCATGCCGTGCGCGATATCCAGGGCCTCACCCTCGGCACGGTTCTTGTCCACGTCGATGAGGACCATCTCGGAGAACAGACCACTCTGCATCAGTGCGAACGCCGAAGACGAACCGACGAAACCGCAGCCGACAATAGCGACCTTCTTCTCGTTAACCATTAGAAACTCCCATCTCTCTCCACAAACAAGCCGCCCGGGAACGACCCGAGCGGCTTGTCGTAATCCCAATACATCCAATCGCGACTTTGATTATGCCCCTATTCGCAGCCAAAAATCGACCGTTTACCGAAATTGTTTGCAGTATTCGTAAAATAACTGCGCGAAATCGGTTTCGAGCTATTGACGAGTCGAAATAGGTTTCTAATACAGGCCCGCCTCGCGAATGGCCTCGACAGCCAAAGCGATCTGATCGGGCGGTAGGACCAGCGCCATGCGCACGTGTCCCTCGCCCGAAGGACCAAAACTCGCGCCCGGCGTCACCACAACGCCGGCCTTCTCCATGAGCTCCTCGCAAAACGCCATGGAATCGGTGCGACCACCGGGAAGCTTGGCCCACACAAACATAGAGCCATGCGCGTTGGGACGCTCCCAGCCCAGGTCCTCAAGACCATCGCACAGGGCATCGCGGCGCTCCTGGTACTTCAGACGCTGCGCCTCGACCTCATCGCGCGGGCCATTAAGGCACGCGATGGCGGCCTTCTGGATCGGGAAGAACATGCCAAAGTCAATCTGGCTGCGCAGCTTGGCAAAGGCCGAGACCACATCCTCGCGACCGACCAAAAAGCCGATACGCGCACCGGTGACGTTAAACGACTTGGAGAGCGAGAAGAACTCAACGCCCACCTCGAGCGCGCCGGGATACTGCAAGAAGCTGCCGCCCGGCTCGCCGTCAAACACGATGTCGGAGTATGCGTTGTCGTGAACGATGAGCAGGTCGTGCTCGCGGGCGAAAGCGATGATCTCCTCGTAGACCTCGGGCGTGCCCACCGAGCCGACCGGGTTTGCAGGCAGCGACACGATCATATACTTGGCACGATCGGCCACCTCGGGATCGATACCCGCCACATAGGGCAGGTAATTATGCTCGGCGACCAACGGATAGTACTCGAGCTTGGCATCGGCGATCTTGGCGCCCGCCTCAAAGACCGGGTAGCACGGATCGGGAACCAAAATGGTGTCACCCGGATCGAGCAGGGCCAGGCCCAAATGGCCCACGCCCTCCTGCGTGCCGTTGCACGACTGCACCATAGACGGCGTAATGCCGGAGACACCAAAGCGACGCTCATAGTAATCGCACACGGCGTGCTTGAGTTCGGGCAGGTCGCGCAGGGCGTACTTCCACATCTCGGGATCTTGGGCTGCATGCGTGAGCGCCTCGACCACATGGTCGTACGGCTTAAAGTCGGGCGTGCCCACGCTCATGTTGTAAATGGTCTTGCCCTGAGCCTTCAGCGCGAGAAGTTTGTTGTTGAGCGAGGCGAAGACCTCCGCGCCAAAGCGGTCGAGACGCTGCGATGCCTGCATGGTGCCACCTTTCGATATAAAAAACGCAGCGCTCCGACAAGAGCGCCGCGCGATACGGGCCATCAGATTGCAAAAGTGTAACGCTTGCAACCCCCGTATTGGTTCAATTTAGCCAACCTTAGTCAATTGGATTGAGCGCGTCGATCTGCGCAAGCCACAGGCGCGAGCTGGCGTCACTCGGCATGCGCCAATCGCCGCGCGGGCTGAGCGTGACCGAGCCCACCTTGGGGCCATCGGGCAGGCAGCTGCGCTTAAACTGCTGGGCAAAGAAGCGACGGTAGAACGTTCGTAGCCATGTGTGAATGGTCTTGACGTCGTAGACGCCCTCGAAGCTCTTGAGCGCCATGCGGTAGATCTTGCCCGGTTCAAAGCCAAAACGCAACAGGTAGTAGAGGAAGTAATCGTGCAGCTCGTACGGGCCCACCAAATCCTCGGTCTTCTGCGCAATCTCGCCGTCGCCCGTGGGCGGCAGAAGCTCGGGGGACACCGGCGTATCGAGGATATCGAGCAAGACCTCGGCAATACGCCCGCCAAAGACATCAGCCGCATAGCGCACCAGATGACGCACGAGCGTCTTGGGCACGCTCGCGTTGACGGCGTACATGCTCATGTGGTCGCCGTTATAGGTAGCCCAGCCGAGCGCCAGCTCCGACAGGTCGCCGGTACCGATGACAAAGCCGCCAGCCTGGTTGGCCAGGTCCATCAGAATCTGCGTACGCTCGCGGGCCTGGCTGTTCTCGTAGGTCACGTCCTGCACGGCCGAATCGTGCTCAATGTCCTTGAAGTGCTGCTCCACAGCCGCGTGGATCGAAACCTCGCGGAAGCTCACACCCAGGTCGCGAGCGAGCGACTCGGCATTCGACTTGGTGCGATGCGTCGTGCCAAAACCTGGCATGGAGACCGCCGTGATACCCGTACGCGGCAGCCCCAGCGCATCGAAGGCACGCACGGTCACAAGCAGTGCCAGCGTGGAGTCCAGGCCGCCCGAAAGACCGATGACTGCAGCCTTGGTACCCGTATGGGCAAGGCGGGTCTTGAGGCCGGCGGTTTGTAGATCGAGGATGGTCTCGCAACGCTCGGCCAGGTCGCCGTGGTCGGCCGGCACAAAAGGCGCGCGGGGGAAGACACGGTCGATATCGCAGGCATCGCGCAGGACAGGCTCTTTGGCCAGCACGCCCTCAAACGAAAACTCAACGGTCGTGGCCTCCGGCGCATCGTCCGCGCGCGTCCACGTCGTCGAGCGACGGCGCTCGGCAACCAGACGGTCAAGATCGACATCGGCGACGGCCATATCGCAGGTAAGCAGTTTGGTCGCGGCGAGCTTCGAACCGTTTTCGTAGACGAGGTTCTCGCCTGCAAAGACCATGTCGGTCGTGGACTCGCCCTCGCTCGCGTCCGCATAGGCATAGGCGCAGTACAGGCGTGCGCTCTGGTTAGAGATGAGGCTGCGGCGATAGTCTGCCTTACCGATGATTTCGTCCGAAGCCGACGGGTTGAGAATCACCGTCGCACCGGCAAGCGCCATCTCGGTCGAAGGCGGCGCCGGCACCCACAGGTCCTCACAGACCTCAACGCCCAGCACCATATCCTCGGCACCCTCATCACAGCAACGGTAGATAAGCCCCGAACCCAGCGGAACCGGACCCTGACCGGCAAATTCAACCCACACGGGATCCGCAGGCGCCGGAGCAAACCAGCGACGCTCATAGAACTCGCCATAGTTGGGCAGATACTTCTTGGCCGTGAGGCCCAAAAGCTCGCCCGCACAGCACACGGCCGCGCAGTTGTAGATGTTTTCAGCCACCGCAACGGGCAAGCCAACGGTAAAGACGATCGGCAGCTCACGGGTTTCATCGAGGATGTGCACCAGCGCTGCCTCACAGGCATGCAGCAGCGTGCGGTTATGGAACAGATCGGCCGCGGTATAGCCGCACAAGTTAAGCTCGGGCAGCACCAGCGCGCGAACGCCGCACTCGGTAGCCTCGCGAACAGCCGCCAGCGCAACCTCGGCATTGCCCTCGACATCGGCCACGCGAATCTGCGGCGACGCCGCCGCCACACGCAAAAAGCCATCGTTCTTATTAGCCGAAACGCAGCATTGCCTTGTTGATCTGGACACTGGAGGCCCCTTCTACCCTGAGATTCAGTCTAACGAACGTTCACATACCTCTAACTAGCCAAAGCAACCTCCCAGTTTACTGAGAGGCCAACCTGTGCTAAGAGCATGTATTTCAAAAATATCTTTAATTAAAAAAGGAGAAATCGATAATCGACTTCTCCTTTAAGCGAGGCGAGTAAATTCCGAAACTAATGGCAGAATTTATCCATGTAGTCCTCAAAGTCGAACACTTCTACCACGACGCCCTCTTCCTGAAACTCTTTCAGTTGCTCCAAGAGATCTTTGTTAATAACGTCCATGCAGAAACCTCCTCTATCTAATCAATTGTAGTATATCTGCTTTCATGCAATTATCAACCAACTTGTTTAATTGCTCCTCGTTTGCCGATAGTCCCTCTTTTTTCAAAATGTCGCGCACCTCGTTCTTAGTAATCGGCTTTTCAAACAACGAAAGCAAAGCGAACGAAAAATCATTAACCGCACACATTCTATGGGTGGCACAACTCAGCAGTACTCTTAACCCCTCTTTTGAGCGTCCGACTTCTTTCACAAACGAACTTTTAACCAATTGAAAACCATTATCGTGCATTACATAATCGGCATCGATATTTGTATTCAGCAATCCATAATGCAACAGTTCTTCTATCGCCCTTGTCAGCTCGAGATCGCCCTGATCAAGGATAAGAGAAATGCTACAATCAGCCTCCAATAAACGGGCCAACTTAAGGTATACCAACTGGGAAACAGCATAGACATGATGGTATTCAGAATTATAGAAGTAGGCAAATGGCTCAACGAGCACGACAGAGGTCTTGGAATCCAGCCAGATTCGATCAGCTGGATTTAGACTAGTTAGCCGTCGCTTTACTTTGGTCAAATGTCCCTTATACCTGACAGCGTGAATAGAATCTAGGATCCAGGTCACCTCTGAAATATGAAGCCGCTGGGGCAAGTCAATTGTGTCGCTACCGTTTATGACCTCTTGCATATAAAAATCAATATGATGCTCATCAGATAAGGATTTTGCTTCATTTAAAGTTAAACCAGTGCCTGAAACATAATCCACTTCGAGGCGCAAATCCTCATATTGGGACTTCGGCATTACAGAGACACCATACTTATCGGGATGATTCCAAACATCCGACCCCATAACGAGACCAAAATTCGTAAATCCTCTCGTGGAATATGGAACACCACATACCTGTTTTGAATAATTCAAAACATTCTCTGTATAAGCTAAGGTGTTCAGAGCCTCTTCTTTAGTTTCGGTCGGAAAGCCAATCATAAAGAATAGATGAACAGGAATACCCGCATTGAGACAATCATGGGTATTGCGATCAATCCAATCAACTCTCGTGTTCTTCTTCATTAGATCAAGAACTCTTTGGTTGTATGACTCGAGGCCAAACTGAATCTGCCTACATCCACTTTGGTATATCTTGTTGAAAACGTCTGTACTTAGGGTTGGAGAGAACCTCGTTTCTCCATGCCAGAAAAACGTTTTTCCCGATGCGTTTATTTCATCCGCGAGTTGCTCCATTCTTTTGCCTTCGAATGTTTCATCCACAAAAGAGAAAACTCTCGTGCCGTATTTTTCATTTAACCGACACATTATTTCAAATACTCTCGATATGGGCATCTTTCGGTAACAACCACCGGTAGCACCGGGAATGGTGCAGAAGGCGCAATGATTAAAACACTGCCTAGAGGAATAAACCGGCAATATTAACTCAGGCATGAAGTATTTAGAAAGGGCGAAGCCATCGAAATCGGGAACTGTATCGTTGATAAATGTTTGCTCAATCCGATGGTTTTTATATATCTTTCCACCTTTAGCATGGCAAAGGTTTGGAACACAGTCGAGATTGTCATCACCAGAGTCAAGAGCCTCAAGAAGACGTGCAAGCGGCTCTTCGCCGTCATACATCATTATCGAATCAATGTATTCAAAAAAGGGATGCCATTCTTTCATGCAGTCATCTGCTAAACGAGTAATGTAATTGCCGCCCAATGAGACGTGTTTAACAGATGGACATTCTTCTTTAATCAGTTTCGCTAACGTAACTGCGGAAATCAATTGGAAACAGCCGCTCACCGAAATCCCAATAAACTCGATTTTTTCCCTCTGAATACGCTTAAGAAAGGCAGTTTCATAGAAGGAAATAAACGGATTATGCAAGGTATCCGCAAGCGATTTCATTATTTCTGGTGTCGAATAATAATCATAGGGCAGATCTATGGAGTTGAACGTGTATTTAACTCCATATGAGACGTGATTTATGATATAGAGTGCATTTCTAAAAATGTTTTCAGCATATTGTCTTTCTTTTAGATTAAAGTATCTCTTTGATCTGAAAATATCTTTTGCTTCGTCAACATTAAGTGCTGACTTTTGTATCAACTCGATTGTTAATTGAACATTCGAACTAAACGAATCCTTTGATTCCCGATACCTTTTACAGCACTCTTCGACATTTCTAAAAGATAGGAGGTCATCGTAAAATTCCACGTTTAAGTCAACAATGTCAACTTTGTATTGTTCAACCTCTTGAAGATATGACTTCAAAACAGGCAAGGCAAGATACGGCCCCACTGGACTCCATCCTGGGGGAAATACTAAAAGCGTTGGTTGATTTTCAATCTCAACGCAACAGCCTGAACGGACCCCGCGTTTCCGCAGCT
>DAWDYI010000052.1:0-17182 GCA_052344885.1 Collinsella aerofaciens | reverse complement strand
GCCGGAGAGCACTTAATGTGCTCTCCGTGCGAGCAGGACTGTCCGAGCAGGCGACCAAACCCCGCGCCCCGTCCCGGCGAGCGCTTGGGGACCGGTGGCCTACAGGTGGCTGATGATCAGTTCCATATTGCCCTCGAGCTCAATCTTGTCCACGGTGCTCGGAGCCAGCAGGTGGCTTCCCTTGTGGACGGGGTCGCCGCAGACGGTGCCTTCGCCGTCGATGACCGACAGACACATGAAGGGCCAGCGCTGGTCGAGGGTCTTGCTGCCGTTAACGCGCACGCGATCGACGGTGTAGCAGGGGTTGGACTCGAGCTCGGTCACGCCGTCCACCTCGGGTGCGGTCACCGTGCCGTCGGTCGGAGCCTGAGCATCAAAGTTTATGCAGTCGAGGCTCTGCTCAATGTGCAGGGGACGCAGTTTGCCGTCGGTGCCGGGGCGGTCGTAATCATACAGGCGATACGTCACGTCGCACGACTGCTGCGTTTCCAAAATGAGCGTGCCGGCCTTGATGGCGTGAACGGTACCGGAATCAATCTGGAAAAAGTCGCCCTTGTGGATCGGCAGTACGTTGAGCATGTCGTCCCAGCGGCCGTCCTCGATCATCTGCGCGGCCTCGGCGCGGTCATGCGCGCGCTGGCCGACGATGATCGTGGCACCGGGCTCGCAGTCCAGCACATACCAGCACTCGGTTTTTCCCAGGCTGCCGTTCTCGTGCTTGGCGGCGTACTCGTCGTTGGGATGAATCTGGATTGAAAGGTCGTCCTTGGCGTCCAGAATCTTAATGAGCAGCGGGAACTCCTTGCCCTCGCAGTTGCCAAAGAGCTCGCGGTGCTCGGCCCACAGCCACGAAAGCGTGTGGCCTGCGTACGGGCCCTCAGCGATCTGGCAGTCGCCGTTGGGATGGGCCGAGATGGCCCAGCACTCACCGATGGGACCCTCGGGAATGTCGTAGCCAAACACGGCCTCCAGCTGGCGGCCGCCCCAGATCTTCTCGTGGAAGATCGGCGTCAGTTTAATCAAATCGGACATGTTCATACTCCCATTGTGCTGCGTGGGCGCCGCGTAAAACTGCTCAAAACGAGCGCCCGCATGACTACAAAAACCTATGCCAACGTTACATTGTGCAACTCAAAGCGGTCGCCAACGTTGCGCGAGGTCGAATACTCAAAGGCGGCACCGCTGTCCAAAAAGCCAATCTGGGTGAGCTCGAGCAGGGGAGAGCCAGGTTTGGTGTCCAGACGCTCGGCTTCTTCCTCGGTTGCTGCCACGGCGCGAATGGTACGGTGAAAGCTCGAAATCTTCAGCCCGCATTGCTCTCGGATGAAGCGGTAGAGCGATCCGTACAGGTCCTTCTTTTTCAGCCCCGGAATCAGCTCGAGGGGCATGTAGGTGTACTCGATAACGATGGGCTCCTCATCGGCCTGACGCACGCGCACGACGTGATAGGCAAAGTCATCCTCGGCAATTCCCAGCTGGGCTGCGATGTCCGCTGGTGGATTAACAATCGAGAAATCGTAGACCACCGAGGTCACCTTCTCCCCGCGGTGCTCATACGAAAAACCCTGGGCACGGTCGTTTTTGCCCTGGAAAAACGCCTGGCCGGGAAGCCCCGCCGTGTCCTTAACGTAGGTACCCGATCCGCGTCGGCTGGTAATAAGACCTTCCTCGGTGATTTGTTCAATAGCTCGTTTGACGGTGATTTTGGAAACGCTATAGAGCTCGCAGAACTCAACGACGGTGGGAAGCTTATCGCCCGGTTTAAGAGCGCCATCCTCAATACTCCGACGAATATCTGCAGCTATCGCCTCGTATTTGGGAATCATGGAACCTCCTTTCCGACATATTTGAATACAAAAGTAAGTATAACCCTCAACAGGGCACCCATATTACTTTTATCTAAGAAGTTCGAGAAAGAAAAAAGAAAAAGACGCTTTACTTTTAAAATTAGAGCGCTATAGTTTAAGCAACAAACGGAATCCTACCGCAGAACAGGATTGACTGTTTGGGGCCGGTTTTGTTTTGGTGGGTTGGATATCGGTATAACCGGTGCGCGCCCGCGCCGGATAACCTGCCAAAGCAAACCCGTCTCCAACCGGAAGCTCTAGAACACGAAAGCGAGGACTTTGATGGCACAGTATCAGCTGCCCAACGACTTCTTCTTTGGCGCTGCTATGTCCGGCCCGCAGACTGAGGGTCAGTGGAACCAGGGCGGCAAGCTCGAGAACCTGTGGGACACCTGGTCCATCCAGGATCTGGGTTCGTTTTACAACTGCGTTGGCTCTTATGCCGGCAATGACTTTATGGCCAAGTACCAGGAAGACTTTCGCATTTTGAGGGACTTGGGCCTGGATACCTATCGCACTTCCATCCAGTGGAGCCGTCTGCTCGATGCCGACGGCAACCTTAATGAGGAGGGCGCTGCGTGGTATCACGAGTTGTTCCGCGCTTCTCGCGAGGCCGGCCTGGAGCCGTTTGTCAACTTGTACCACTTTGACATGCCCACCTACCTCTTTAACCGTGGCGGCTGGGAGAGCCGTGAGGTCGTCGAGGCTTACGCGCATTACGCCGACGTCGCCTTCCACGAGTTTGGCCAGGAGATCAAGTACTGGTTCACCTTTAACGAGCCTATCGTCGAGCCCGAGCAGCGCTATCAGGAGGGCGTGTGGTTCCCGCAGCTCCACGACTTCACCCGCGCCCGCACCGTGCAGTATCACATCTCGCTGGCGCATGCGCTGGCCGTGGCCAACTATCGTCGCGCCTATGACGAGGGCGCTATTCGCGCCGATGCCAAGATCGGCATGATCAACTGCTTTACCCCGGTCTACACCAAGGAGAACCCCAGCGAGGCAGACCTCGAGGCCGTGCGTATGACCAGCGGCATCAACAACCGCTGGTGGCTCGACCTCATTACCAAGGGCGAGCTTCCTGCCGACGTGCTCGACAGCCTAGCCGAGGGCGGCGTTAAGCTCCCGTTCCGTGCCGGCGACCAAGAGATTCTCAAGCAGGGTGTTGTCGACTGGCTTGGTTGCAACTACTACCACCCCACGCGCGTTCAGGCGCCGGCGAGCAAGATTGACCAGTACGGCCTGCCGCACTTTGCCGACGAGTACGTATGGCCCGACGCCGTTATGAACGAGAGCCGCGGTTGGGAGATCTACCCGCAGGGCCTCTACGACTTTGGCATGGACTGCGCCAAGAACTATCCCGATCTTGAGTGGTTCGTTTCCGAGAACGGCATCGGCATCATGGACGAATACAAGAACCGTGACGCCGAAGGAACCATCCAGGATGACTACCGCGTCGACTTTGTACGCCAGCACCTGGAGTGGGTTGCCAAGGCAATCGCCGAGGGCGCCAAGTGCCGCGGATACCATTATTGGGCCGTCATCGATAATTGGTCTTGGGCGAATGCCTTTAAGAACCGTTACGGTTTTGTCGAGGTCGACCTTATGGACGGCTACAAGCGCCGCCTTAAGAAGTCGGCAGCTTGGCTCAAGCAGGTCGCCACGACTCACGTGGTTGATTAGCGACCGGGCGAACGCCCAGACTGCGCGCCGCCGCGCGCAACACATGGCACATCTGGTGGCGGAGGGCGACAGACCACCATGCGCATAGGAAAAGGCCGGATTTGAAAGTTAGGAGCAATCATGGCCAGTGACAACGGAAAGAGCTTCCTCGACAAGTTTGCCGAGGTCTCTGCGAAGGTGGGAAACCAGGTTCACCTGCGTTCGCTGCGTGACGCCTTCGCGACCATCACGCCGCTCTATATCCTTGCGGGTATCGCGGTTCTTATTAACAACGTCGTGTTCCCTCTGTTCCCGCTCGATGCGGCGGGCCTTGCCAACCTTCAGACGTGGGGTTCGGCAATTACGCTGGGCACCCTCAACGTCTCTGCCATTATCTTGGCCGGATTGATTGGCTACAGCCTCGCTAAGAACAAGCGTTTCGATAACCCGCTCGCTTGCATGGTCGTCGCTATCTCTGCCTTCGTCATCATGATGCCGCAGCAGATCACCGCCACGCTTGCCGCCACGAGCCCGCTGCTCACCGACAAGATCACCTCCGCCGAGGTCACGGGCGCCCTTTCGACTGCCAACACCGGCACCAACGGTCTGTTCTCGGCTATTATCATCGCCCTGCTTTCCGTCTCGCTCTTCATCAAGATTTCTGGCGTCGAGAAGCTCAAGGTTAAGCTGGGCGAGGGCGTGCCCCCCGCGGTCTCCAACTCCTTCAACGTCATGATCCCGATGCTGCTCAACCTCGCAATCTTCGCTCTTGCCGCAGCCCTGCTCGCCGTGTGCGCCGGCACCGATCTGTGCGCCATCATCTCCACGTGCATCTCCAACCCGCTTAAGAACATCATGAACGCCGGTCCGTGGGCTGTTATCCTCATCTACACCCTTGCTAACCTGCTGTTCTGCGTCGGTATTCACCAGTCCACCATCTCTGGCGCTACCGTCGAGCCGATCCTGACCATGCTCATCGTCGACAACATGGCTACCTTTGCCGCCGGTGGCACCATCCAGCCCGATCACTACATGAACATGCAGATCGTTAACAGCTTCGCCCTCATCGGCGGCTCGGGCTGCACCCTCATGCTTCTGCTCGACACGCTCCTGTTCTCCAAGAACAAGGCTTCCGAGACCGTTTCTAAGATGGCTATCCTGCCTGGTCTGTTCAACATCAACGAGCCGGTTATCTACGGTTACCCCATCGTGTACAACCTGCCGCTCATGATCCCGTTTGTTCTCCTTCCCGATCTGTTCATCGGCATCACTTATGGCCTTACCTGCGCAGGCATCATCAGCCCCTGCATCGCCCAGGTGCCCTGGACTATGCCCCCCGTCATCAATGCCCTGCTCGCTACGGGCTTTGACTGGCGCGCCGGCGTGTGGCAGGCTCTCGAGATTGTCATTGGCATGGCCGTCTACCTGCCCTTTATGAAGATTTCCGAGAAGGCAATCGCCAAGCAGGAGGCTCTCGCCGAGTAGAACGCCTAACGTTCGTCCCTTTCACCTTTGCGGGCGCCGGTACGCGGTGCCGGTGCCCGCAGCTCTCTCCCTTGTGTAAAGATGCAGGGGGTGGGCACAATAGCCGCAAGGAATACAACCAGTCGTTGTCTGCGCGCCGCGCAGTTATAAGGAGGAAACCATGAAGAAGATCATGCTCTGCTGCAATGCCGGTATGTCCACGAGCCTGCTGGTCCAGAAGATGCAGGCCGAGGTTGCAAACCGTGGTCTGGATATTGAGGTCGAGGCTCGTCCCATGAACGAGGCCCACGATCACCTGGATGAGTGCGACATGTTGCTGCTTGGCCCGCAGATCGGCTACACCAAGGGTGACTTTGAGAAGGAGGCCGCCGGTCGTTTTCCGGTCGAGGTCATCAACATGGTCGACTACGGCCGCATGAACGCTGCCGGCATCATCGACCACTGCGTCAGCGTGATGGGCTAGGTGCTCCGCATGGAGGATATGAACGAACTGCAGATGACCTGCTTCGAGATCATCAGCTACGTCGGTACCGCCAAGAGCATGTACATCAATGCCGTGCAAAAGGCCAAGGAGGGCGATTTTGACGCCGCCGAGGAGCTTATCAAGCAGGGCGACGAGGCCTATAACGGTGGCCACGATGTTCACATGGGGCTTTTGAAGAAGGAGGCCAACGGCGAGCGTAACGGCGAGGCCCCGTTGATTCTGCTGCATGCCGAGGACCAGATGGCCGGTACCGAGACCATGCGCGTCATGGCGACGGAGCTCATCGAGATCCACAAGCAGCTGCAGGCACTTCAGGCCTAGTCGGCGCTATCGCCGCGATGGACCGTGCGGTCCAACAGACAACACAGTCCCTTTGATGGGCGCCGGGAGTCTCCGCCTCCCGGCGCCCTTATTTTTGGGAATGGTCTTGCGTGGCCTGTTGGGCAACCATTTGCGTTTTCCCAGATAAAACCTGCCAAAACAAACCTGTCTCTTTTTGGTAGGTTTTTGCCTTGGGAGCGGTACCATACAGGCAATGTTTAAACGAGAAAGGTGGGCTCCCATGGAACCTAAACAGTACTACATCGGCATCGACGTCGGCGGCACTTCGGTTAAGGAGGGCCTGTTCGACGAGGACGGAAACCTGCTTGCCAAGGCCAGCGTGCCCACGCCTCCCATCGTTGACGCAGCGGGCTTTGCCGCGGTGACCGAGGCTATCGACCAGGTGGTCGCCAAGGCCAAGATTCCGCGCGCCTTTGTGGCAGGCATTGGCCTGGCCGTTCCGTGCCCCATCCCGGCATCGGGCGATGCCAAGGTCAAGGCCAACATTGCCATTAATCTGCCCGAGCTGAGGATCGCCATTCAGGAGCACTGCCCCGACGCGGTCGTTAAGTACGAGAACGATGCCAATGCCGCTGCCATGGGCGAGGCCTGGCTCGGCTCCGCCAAGGGCGTACAGAACGTGGTGATGGTCACCATCGGTACCGGCGTGGGCGGCGGCGTTATCGTTAACGGCGACGTGGTATCGGGCGTTGTGGGTGCCGGCGGCGAGATTGGCCACATGTGCCTGAACCCGGCTGAGGAGCGCACCTGCGGCTGCGGCGGCCATGGCCACCTGGAGCAGTATTCCAGCGCCACCGGCGTGGTGAGCAACTACCTTGCCGAGTGCAAGAAGGCGGGCGTCGAGCCCATCGAGCTCACCGGTCCCTCCGATTCCAAGGACGTGTTCCAGGCCTGCCGCGAGGGCGACAAGCTTGCGCTGGCCGCGGCCGATACCATGGCCGACTATCTCGGTCGCGCACTGGCGCTTATTGCCAACGTGGTCGATCCCGAGATGTTCCTTATCGGCGGCGGCGCCTCCGCCTCGGCCGATGTTTACCTCGACAAGGCTCGCGAGTACTTCCAGCGCTACGCGCTCTCTGCCTCGCGCGAGACGCCCATTAAGGTCGCTTCGCTCGGAAACGACGCCGGCATCATCGGTGCCGCCTACGTAGCCCTGCGCGCCGCCGGTAAATAGCTGGTGCAAGGGGGACAGGTTACATTGCACCAACATGGTGCAAAAGGGACAGCCTTGGCCCCCGTGCCTGCGCCCCAAAATATGCCGTGGCCCTTCCGTCTGCGAAGGCTCGGCATCGGCGTGCTACCATAGCTACGTCCAAGTACACATATCAAGTGGAGGATATCCATGGCAAACGTTCTTGTCTTTGGTCACCAGAACCCCGATAACGACGCCATCATGAGCGCCGTCGTTCTGTCCCAGCTGCTCAACCAGGTTGAGTATGCCGGCAACACCTACGAGGCCTGCGCCCTTGGTCAGCTTCCGGCCGAGTCCGCCAAGCTGCTCGCCGACGCCGGCATCGTCGAGCCCCGCGTGATCGAGTCCGTCGAGGCTGGTCAGCTCGTCGTCCTCACCGACCACAACGAGTCTGCCCAGTCCGTCGCCGGCCTTAAGGACGCCACGGTCTTTGGCGTTGTCGATCATCACCGCATCGGCGACTTCGAGACCGCCGGCCCGCTGCACTACATCTGCCTGCCCTGGGGCTCCAGCTGTACCATCGTCACCAAGCTCGCCGGCGTGCTCGGCGTTGAGCTTTCCGACGTCCAGGCCAAGCTACTGCTCTCGGCCATGATGACCGACACGCTCATGCTCAAGAGCCCCACCACCACCGATGTCGACCGCGCCGTCGCCGCCAAGCTCGGCGAGCAGGTGGGCGTCGACCCGGTCAAGTTTGGCATGGAGGTCTTCCTCACCCGTCCGTCCGGCTCCTTCACCGCAGCTGAGATGGTCGGCAACGACATCAAGATGTTCGAGCCCGCCGGCAAGAAGCTGCTCATCGGCCAGTACGAGACCGTCGACAAGAGCCGCGCGCTCGGCATGATCGACGAGATTCGCGAGGCCATGCGCGCCTACGCCGCCGAGAAGGGTGCCGACGGCATCGTCCTGTGCATCACCGACATCATGGAGGAGGGCTCGCAGGTCCTGCTCGAGGGCGAGACCGAGGCCGCTCAGAAGGGCCTGGGCATTGCCGACGAGCACGACGGCGTCTGGATGCCGGGCGTCCTCTCCCGTAAGAAGCAGGTCGCTGCCCCCATCATGGCCGCCTGCTAGGTTTAGTTGACCAAACGCCACGACCGGATCGCGGACGCCCCGCGCTCCGGTCGTTTTTTGTGCACGTCGCCGCGTCGTCTCTTGGACAGGCGTGCCCGTGCCGTTGAGCAAATAATGTTCAACCTGTGGTTCCGCTTTTCGGCCACGCCTGCGTGCTTGTCGTGCAGGGTAGGCTAGATGCAAGCGTAATACGTTAGAGCGCGGCGCCGCCACTTGGGCGGGCCGTGCTTTTTTAAGACGGGAGCCATCCCGTGAAAGGAGCCGCCCATGGCAGCAACTGAGCAGCTGTTCAACGTTCGCGAGCGCAAGCGCTTTGAACGCCACGACATCTGGGAGCGCATCACCGAGAACGGCACGATTTCTGCCGCCGTCATGGTCTTCGCCGCCATCGCCGCCGTCATTTGCGCCAATACCGATGCCTACGAGGCCATCCATCACTTTTTGGAGACCCCGCTGTATGTGGGTCTGGGCAACCTTACGGCCGGTCTCACCGTTGAGCTATTCGTCAACGACTTCCTCATGGCGATTTTCTTTTTGCTGGTGGGCATTGAGCTTAAGTACGAGATGACGGTCGGCGAGCTCAAAAACCCGCGCCAGGCTATGCTTCCCATGCTGGCGGCCGTGGGCGGCGTCGTCGTTCCCGCCTGCATCTATCTGATCTTTAACCATGCCGGCGCGCACAACGGCTGGGCCATTCCCATGGCAACCGATATTGCCTTTGCGCTGGGCGTGCTGTCGCTTTTGGGCAATCGCGTGCCCAACGGCGTGCGCGTGTTCTTCTCGACGCTCGCCATCGCCGACGACCTCATTTCCATCGCCGCCATCGCCATCTTCTACGGTCAGAGCCCCAATCCGTTTTGGTTGGGCGCCGCCGCGCTTGTGACCTGCGCGCTCGTGTGGCTCAACAAGACGCAGCACTACCGTCTCGCCCCGTATTCGGTGCTGGGCCTGCTGCTGTGGTTCTGCATGTTCAAGAGCGGCGTACATGCCACGCTTGCTGGCGTCATCTTGGCCTTTACCATCCCGGCCAAGTGCGGCGTCAAGCTCGATAGCCTCACCGATTGGTTGGGCGAGTGCCTGCCGCTGCTCGACGACCGCTACGACGACGAGGCGCACATCTTGGGCCAGCATGACTTTACCGTCTCGACCACCAAGGTCGAGCGCGTCATGCACCGCGTGACCCCGCCGCTCATTCGCATGGAGCGTCTGATCTCCACGCCGGTTAACTTTGTGATCCTGCCGATCTTTGCGTTTGTCAACGCGCAGGTTCGCCTGGTGGGCGTGGACATGAGCACGCTGCTCACCGACCCGGTGACGCTCGGCGTGTACTTTGGCATGCTGCTGGGTAAGCCGATCGGTATCTTTGGCATGACGTTTGCCCTGGTTAAGCTTAAGGCTTGCGAACTGCCTCATAACGTTAACTGGCACATGATCGCCGGTGTGGGCATTCTGGGCGGCATCGGCTTTACCATGTCGATTCTCATCAGCGGCCTTGCCTTCCCGACGGCCCAGTTTGAGGTTCTGGCCGCCAAGGCCGCCATCCTTGCCGGTTCGGTCACCGCTGCCGTGCTCGGCATGATTTACATGAGTTTGATCTGCAAGCACCCCGCGCCCAAGGACGAGTAAGAGCACATACAAGTTTGAAAACGCCGCCTGTGAACACCATCACAGGCGGCGTTTTAGTCATTCGGGACGTTCTTAAATGACTAGGTTATTCCACGGTGCCGTAGACGGCGCCCCAGCCGTGGGCGGCCAAGGCGGAGTTGAGCTGGTCGCAAAGTGACTGGCGGTCGTAATAGCCGGGCGGTAGCAGGTTGACGATCTCCATGAGATCGGGCGCCAGGTCCAAGATTTCGGCCTGTACGATCAGATCCAGGCGGTCGATGGCGTGGCGGTCGTAAAACAATCCGTCGACCAGGCGCTGCAGGTCGCCGAATTCCTCGGCCTGGAACGATCCGTACTCCATAGTGCCTCCTTGGGCGCCCCACGCCGGCATGCGCGGCGATTCGTAATTCATTGCGATGGACTTAATCTATCACGGCTTCATAACGTTGCGACGGTGGCGGTCTATACTTAGACGAACTGCAACGTACCGCTTCGCGAAAGGTCGCATCCCATGCAGACGATCTACCAGAAGATGGAAACCACCGAACTCGATGCCGCCATCGAGGCGCTCAAAGCCGAGGTCTCCGAGGTCAAGGCCAAGGGCCTGGCGCTCGATATGGCCCGCGGCAAGCCGTCGCCCGCCCAGGTGGACATCTCGCGCCCCATGCTCGATATCCTCAACGCCGACGCCGATCTGCACGATGGCAACGTCGACTGCTCCAACTACGGCTGCTTTGAGGGCATTCCCTCGGCACGCAAGCTAGCGGGGGAGTTCCTGGGTTGCCCCGCCGAGCAGACGCTCGTGCTGGGCTCGTCGAGCTTACTGATCGAGCACGATATCGCCGGTATGTTCTGGCGTTGCGGCTCATGTGGTAGCGACCCTTGGGAGGCTTACGAGGCCGCGCACGACGGCAAGAAGGTCAAGTTCCTGTGCCCGGTTCCCGGCTACGACCGCCACTTTGGCATCACCGCCGATCTGGGTATCGAGAACGTCCCCGTCGCGATGACCGACAACGGCCCCGACATGGACGAGGTTGAGCGCCTCGTCGCCGCCGACGATTCCATCAAGGGCATCTGGTGCGTGCCCAAGTATTCCAACCCCACGGGTATCACCTTTAGCGAGGACACTGTGCGCCGCCTGGTCGAGATGCCCACGGCCGCGCCCGATTTCCGCATCTTTTGGGACAACGCCTACTGCGTGCACGACCTGTACGACGAGACCGACGAGCTCGCCAACATCTTCGATCTTGCCCGCACGGCGGGCACCGAGGACCGCGTGGTGGCCTTTGCCTCGACGTCCAAGATCACTTTCCCGGGTGCCGGTATCGGCTTTATCGGTGCGAGCCCCGCGGTTATCGCGGAGTTCTCCAAGCGCCTGAAGGCCGGCCTCATCAGCGCCGATAAGCTCAACCAACTGCGCCACGTGCGTTTCCTTCCCACCATCGAGGCGGTCAAGGAGCACATGAAAAAGCATGCCGAGTTCTTGCGCCCGCGCTTTGAGGCCGTCGAGCGCAAGCTCACCGAGGGCTTGGGCGACACGGACTGCGCCACCTGGACGCACCCCCGCGGCGGCTACTTTGTAAGCTTCGATGGTCCCGAGGGCTCGGCCCAGAAGGTCGCCGCGCTTTGCGCCGACCTGGGCGTCAAGCTCACGCCGGCCGGTGCTACCTGGCCCTATGGCAAGGACCCGCGCGACACCAACATCCGCATCGCGCCGAGCTATCCCACGGTCGAGGACCTGGAGGCCGCGCTCGATGTGCTGGTGTTGGCCGTTAAGCTCGTCGCTGCCGAGCTTGCGCGTGCCGAGCGCGCCTAACGCGCGGCTTCCCGTACTATCCGCACTTTCGATACGTAAAGGAGCGTATACATGGATTTGGGTATTTCCACCAACCCCACGCCAGAGCTCTACACCATTAAGGTAACCGGCGAGATCGATATCTCTAACGCCGATAGCCTGCGCAATGCCATCGACCTGGCGCTCGAGCAGCCCACTGAGGCCGTTGAGCTCGATTTTGCCCAGGTGAGCTACATCGATTCGACGGGCATTGGCGTGCTCGTGGGCGCCGCGCACCACGCAGTCGACCACGGCAAGCGCTTTAGCTGCACCAATGTGCAGCCCCCGGTGATGCGCGTGGTTCAGCTGTTGGGTGTCGACCAGGAGATTTCGATCACCGCTGCATAATCTTTGCCCCCAAAAGGGCGTGCCGTTTGGCATATGTTTGTGATGCGCTCGGACGTTTTGGCGTCCGGGCGCTATACTTGACCGAATGAATAGACGAGTTCCGGCCGAATGGCGCGGTGCGGGCTCGACTCACATCGAGCCTTGGAGGTATGTGTGTTTGGTATTGGAGAGGGTGAGCTCGCGATCATCGTGGTCTTCGGCTTTTTGCTGTTTGGCCCGGATAAGCTCCCACAGATGGGCCGCACGATCGGCCGTGCCATCCGTCAGTTCCGCGAGACGCAGGAAAAGATGACGGCCGTTGTTCAGTCCGAGATAATCGATCCGGTGAGCGAGGCCGCGTCGGCCCCGGTCAAGCCCAAGAAGGCTGCCGTCGATGACGATTCCGATGCAGACGAGGATGCCGTTGAGACGGCTGCGCCCGCAAAGAAGGAGACCTTTGCCGAGCGTCGCGCCCGTCTTGCTGCCGAGAAGGCCGCGAGTGAGGCTGCCGCCGAGGGCGAGGGTGCTGCTGAGGAGTCCGAGGCCGAGGGTGCCGAGTCTGCCGCTGCCGCCGAGCTTGTCGTCGAGCCCGAGCCTGCTGCAGAGCCGGAGCCCGAGCCGGCAGAGCCCACGACGGCTGACCTCTACGCCCGTCGTCCCCGCAAGCGCAAGGCCGTCGTCGACCAGCTCGCTCGCGAACTCGAGGCCGAGGACGACGCCGCTGCCGCCGACGCCCCGAAGGGAGGCGATGAGTAATGCCTATCGGACCTGCGCGTATGCCGCTCTTCGATCACCTGGGAGAGCTCCGTCGCCGCCTGACCATCGTGGTCGTGTCGGTGTTTGCCGCCGCCATCGTGCTGTATTTCGCCACGCCCGTGGTGCTCGACATCCTGGAAGACCCCATCCGCTCCTTTGTGCCGGACGGTAAGTTCTACATCACCACCACGCTCGGCGGCTTTGGCTTGCGCTTCTCGCTGGCCATCAAGATGGCCGTGGTCATGTGCACGCCCATGATCATCTGGCAGATTCTGGCATTTTTCCTGCCGGCACTGCGTCCCAACGAGCGCAAATGGGTCGTGCCCACGGTGCTCGCCTCGACGGTGCTGTTCTTCCTGGGCGCCATCTTCTGCTACTTCATCATCATCCCTGCGGGCTTTGAGTGGCTTATCGGCGAGACCTCGGCCGTTGCTACGGCGCTGCCCGATCTGGAGAACTACGTCAACATGGAGCTGCTCTTTATGATCGGCTTTGGTGTGGCGTTTGAGCTGCCGCTCATCATCTTCTACCTGTCCGTTTTCCACATCGTGTCCTACGCGGCTTTCCGCAGCGCCTGGCGCTACGTGTACGTGGGCCTGCTCGTGGGCTCGGCTGTGATCACGCCCGACGGCTCGCCCGTCACGCTGGGCCTTATGTACGGTGCCCTGCTTTCGCTCTACGAGATCTCGCTCGCCATCGCCCGCGTGGTCATTACCGCGCGCGAGGGCAAGGAGGGCCTGTTCGTGAGCCGTCTGGACCTGTTCTCGGACGACGAGGACGACGAGGAGTAAATCGGTATGCACGAGGTTGGCATTGTCAACGGCATACTCGATACAGTGATTCGCGCGGCGCGTGGGGCGGGGGCCTCGCGCGCCGTTTTGGTAACGCTGCGTATCGGGGATATGACCGAGGTCGTGCGCGAGGCGCTCGACTTTGCGTGGGAGACGTTTCGCGATGAGGACTCGCTCACGCGAGGCTGCGAGCTTGCCGTGGAGGAGGTCCATCCACAAAGCGAGTGTCTGGACTGTGGCGAGGTTTTCGACCACGATCGTTTTCACTGTCGCTGTCCCCAGTGTGGTGGTGCCAACGTGCGCCTACTGCACGGCCGCGAGCTCGACATCGCGAGTATCGAAATCGAAACCCCCGACGATTAGCCCGCTAGCCATCTGGTGATGGGGTATAAAGGGGCCAAAGTAAGGAGTGCCGAGTATGGCTGAGAAAACGATTGATATCGCGTCGCCGATTCTGTCGCGCAACGAGCGCCTGGCAGATCAGCTGCGACAGCGATTTAAAGAGACAAACACCTATGTGATCAATGTGCTGTCGAGCCCCGGTTCGGGCAAGACCACCACGATCCTGGGCACCAACGAGCGCCTGCGCGACAAGGCCGGCCTGCGCTGTGCCGTCATCGAGGGCGATATCGCCTCGGATGTCGATGCCATCACCATGAAGGAAGCCGGCATGCCCGCCATCCAGATCAACACGGGCGGCCTGTGTCACCTCGAGGGCAACATGATCATGGAGGCGGTTGACGCGTTCGACCAGGCCGTTGGTCTGGAGAACATCGATGTCATCTTTATCGAAAATGTGGGCAACCTGGTCTGCCCGGTCGACTTTGACTTGGGCGAGAACCTGTCCATCATGATTCTCTCGGTGCCCGAGGGCGACGACAAGCCCATCAAGTACCCGGGCATCTTTCAGCACGCCGGCGCACAGCTGCTCAACAAGGTAGACGTGGCCCCGGCTTTCGATTTTGACATGGATAGGTATACTAAGACACTCGATGACCTCAATCCGCAGGCGCCGCGGTTTGCCGTGAGCGCGCGCAAGGGCGAGGGCATGGATGCCTGGTGCGATTGGCTCATCGGGCAGATCGAGCAAGCAAGGGCGTAAATCGGCCGCCATACGGGCGGGCGTAGCCGCAGAGACACGAGATAGGAGCCTCTTTTGAAGCTCATCATCGCCGAGAAAAACGACGCCGCGCGTCAGATCGCCGAGCGTCTGTCCACGGGTAAACCCAAAAAGGATAAGGTGTACAACACCGCCATCTACCGTTTTGAGTGGAAGGGCGAGGAGTGCGTGACCATCGGCCTGGCCGGTCACATCCTTGCGCCCGATTTTTGCGACAGCGTGCTGTTCGATAAAAAGCTGGGCTGGTATTCGGTTACCGAGGACGGCGAGATGCTGCCGGCCGACATGCCCGATGGCCTGGCTCGTCCGCCTTACGACACCAAGCGTAAGCCGTTCCTTGCCGATGGCATCTCCATCAAGGGCTGGAAGCTTGAGAGCCTGCCCTATCTCACCTGGGCACCCGTCATTAAGCTGCCGGCTGAGAAGGAGCTCATCCGCTCGCTCAAGAACCTCGCCAAAAAGTCCGACAGCGTCATCATCGCTACGGACTTCGATCGAGAGGGCGAGCTGATTGGTTCGGACGCCCTCAACAAGGTGCGCGAGGTGGCGCCCGACTTGCCGGTCGCCCGCGCCCAGTATTCTTCGTTTACCAAGGCCGAGATCACGCAGGCCTTCGATAACCTTGTCTCGCTCGACCAGAACTTGGCCGACGCCGGCGAGAGCCGTCAGCACATCGACCTCATTTGGGGTGCGGTGCTCACGCGCTACCTGACGCTCGCCAAGTTTGGCGGCTTTGGCAACGTGCGTTCCGCCGGCCGCGTGCAGACGCCGACGCTTGCCCTGGTGGTCGAGCGCGAGCGCGAGCGCATGGCGTTTGTGCCCGAGGACTATTGGCAGATCCGCGGCATGGGCGCCGCACAGGGTGCTGCCGAGGACGACCGCTTTAAGATCGCTCACAAGACGGCGCGTTTTACTGACAAGGACGCTGCCGAGACAGCGTATGGTCACGTCGACGGCGCCAAGACGGCAACCGTCGCCGCGGTGACCAAGCGCTCGCGCAAGCAGCAGCCGCCCACGCCGTTTGCGACCACCTCGCTGCAGGCTGCTGCCGCAGCCGAGGGCATCTCGCCTGCGCGTACCATGCGCATCGCCGAGTCCCTCTACATGGCGGGCCTCATCAGCTACCCGCGTGTCGACAACACCGTGTACCCTGCGACGCTCGACCTGGGCGCCGTGGTGAGCGACCTGGCAAAGATCAATCCGGCGCTGGCGCCCGTATGCAAAAAGGTCCTCGCCGGCCCCATGAAGCCCACGCGCGGCAAAGTCGAGACCACCGACCACCCGCCTATCTATCCTACGGGCGAGGGCGATCCGTCCACGCTCGACGGTGGCCAGCGCAAGCTCTACGACCTCATCGCCCGTCGCTTCCTGGCAACGCTCATGGGGCCCGCGACCATCGAGAACACCAAGCTCGAGCTCGACGTCAACGGTGAGCCGTTCGTGGCCTCGGGCGATGTGCTCGTGACCCCGGGTTTCCGCGAGGCGTACCCGTATGGACTCAAGCGCGACGAGCAGATGCCGCCGCTGGAGCAGGGCGATACGGTCGACGTGTTCGACATTAAGCTCGAGGCCAAACAGACCGAGCCGCCCGCGCGCTACAGCCAGGGCAAGCTCGTGCAGGAGATGGAGAAGCGCGGCCTGGGCACCAAGTCCACGCGTGCGAGCATCATCGAGCGTTTGTACGCCGTGCGCTATCTCAAAAATGATCCCGTTGAGCCGAGCCAGCTGGGTATCGCCATCATCGACGCGCTGACGCAGTTTGCCCCGCGCATCACGAGCCCCGATATGACCAGCGAGCTCGATGGCGATATGACCCGTGTGGAGCGCGGCGAGGACACCGAAGAGCATGTCGTGACGCACTCGCGCGCACTGCTGGCTGGCGTGCTCGACGAGCTGCTCAAGCACACGCAGGAGCTGGGCGACGCCATCAGCGACGCCGTCACGGCCGATGCGCGCGTGGGCGCCTGCCCCAAGTGCGGCAAGGACCTGGTTATGAAGACGAGCGCCAAGACCCGCGGCAGCTTCATTGGCTGCATGGGCTGGCCCGACTGCGACGTGACCTATCCGGTGCCGAGCGGCGTCAAGGTGAGCCCACTCGAGGGTGAGGCGGCCGTGTGCCCCGAGTGCGGCGCGCCGCGCATTAAGTGCCAGCCGTTCCGCCAGAAGGCCTTCGAGATTTGCGTGAACCCCACGTGCCCCACCAACTACGAGCCCGACCTTAAGGTGGGCGAGTGCAAGGTGTGCGCCGAGGCAGGACGCCACGGCGACCTGATCGCGCACAAGAGCGAGAAGAGCGGCAAGCGCTTTATCCGCTGCACCAACTATGACGACTGCGGCGTGAGCTATCCGCTGCCGGCGCGCGGTAAGCTCGAGGCGACGGGCGAGACCTGCCCCGAGTGCGGCGCCCCCATCGTGGTGGTCAACACGGCGCGCGGCCCGTGGCGCATCTGCGTGAACATGGACTGCCCGACCAAGGAGAAGAAGCCCGCCCGCGGTCGCAAGACCACGACCAAGGCGAGCACGGCCAAGAAGACGACGGCGGCCAAGAAGACGACGGCCAAGAAAGCAACTGCCGCCAAGAAGACGACCGCGAAGAAGTCGACTACCAAGAAAGCAGCCGCCGACAAGTAACGGCGCAGTCGAAACAGTGCCCAAAAAACGAG
>DAWDYI010000051.1:0-17329 GCA_052344885.1 Collinsella aerofaciens | reverse complement strand
GCGCCGCGCTGGGAAGGGCCGCGTAACGGTCCAAGAAATCGTCCGCAGTCCCCGGATGATTATTCTGGGACGGGGATTTAAAAATCATTAGGTACGCAATGATTTTTAAATCCCCGTCCCAGAATAATCATCGGGATATACTGCTGGACAGACGAAAGGAGCGCCAACGATGCTTAATGGCTGCGCATATATATTGACGGTCGACGTGGGCAACACGTTCATTCGCTTTGGCCTGTTTGCCGAGGATTCAGCCGCGGCGCAGGAATGCCCGCTTGCGACGTGCGAGATCACCACGCCGTCGAGCATCACAGCAGACGAGGCGCGCATGCGTCTCGTGCAGGTCATGGCCGCACTGGCGGCCGACGCAGGCATGCCGGGTGCGCTTGTGCCCGCGGCTGCTGTGCTGAGCTGCGTGGTGCCGGCGCTCGAGCGCCCGTGGAAAGCGGCGCTTTCCCGCACCTGCACGGGGCGCGTGCTCACCGTGGGGCCGGGACTTAAGACCGGCATGCCCGTGCACTACGACGATCCGGCCGAGATCGGCCCCGACCGCATCGCCGATGCTGTGGCGGCACGCGCCGTCTACGGCTCGCCGTGCATTGTGATCGACCTGGGCACCACGACCAATATCGAGGTCATCGACGCGCACGGTACCTTTGTCGGCGGTGTCATCGCGCCGGGTCTGGCACTTGGCGCCCGCTCGCTTTCGGCCGCTGCGGCGCGCCTGCCGCAGGTCGAGCCCTCGGCTCCCACGCATGTGATTGGCCGCAACACGCGCGAGGCGATGCGCTCGGGCGTGGTCTTGGGCGAGGTTGCCCGCATCGACGGCATGCTCGACATGGTGCTTGCCGAGATGCGCGCGACCAAGGCCGCGGGGGAGGGCGATGTGCCCATCGTCATTACCGGCGACGATGCCGAGGCGCTTGCGGCCCTTGTCGGCCATAGCCTGACGGTCGACGACGCGCTGACGCTGCGGGGTCTCGCCGAGCTCTACCACATCAACCAAAAGCCCCGCCGCGTGTAAAAGTGAGGGCGCCGGTGGGACAAACGCCTCCACCTTTCACCTGCTACAATGGGTCAAACTATTGCGATTACGGAGGTGTCTGCCATGTCGGACGATCTTCATCAAACTGCGTCGGGCAAGCGCCGCGACGTCATTAGCTGGGACGAGTTCTTTATGAGCGTGGCCATTGCCGCGCAGCGTCGCAGCAAGGACCCCAACACGCAGGTGGGCGCGTGCATCGCCAGCACCAACCACCGCATCCTTTCGGTGGGCTACAACGGTACACCCTCGGCGCTCAACGACGACTTTTTCCCGTGGGGTACGAGCGACGACCCGCTGCAGGACAAGCACAACTACGTGGTCCATGCCGAGGCCAACGCCGTGCTCAACTACCGTGGCTCGCTCAAGGACCTCGAGGGTTCCACGGTTTACGTTACGCTGTTTCCGTGCCACGACTGCGCCAAGATTTTGGCGCAGGTGGGCGTGGGCGAGGTTGTCTACCTGGACAACAAGTACGCCGACACCGATGATGGCCGTATCAGCCGCCGCATTCTCGACTCCTGCGGCATCAGCTACCGCCAGGTCATCGTCGATGTTCAGATTGGTACCGGGGGACAAGCTCAGCAGTAGTGCGTGCCAACGCCAGCTGGCGGCAAAACAGCCAAAAGAGCCCCGTCCCAAATTGACTACTCGTGAAAGTCGCGTCTGCGCGCATGGACGGCTCGTGAGCGGGTACATGGCTGTAGTAACATAGCTTCTGTCCGCGGGCGTGCCCGCGTTATTGTGAGAAAGGAGCCCCTGTGGCTGTTAACGAAGAGCTGCTTAAGAAGGTTCTTGAAGAGATTCGCCCCAACCTGCAGGCCGACGGCGGCGATATGGAGTATGTGGGCGTCGACGACGAGGGTGTCGTCAAACTGGAGCTGCAGGGCGCTTGCGCCGGCTGCCCCATGAGCTCGCTGACCCTGTCCATGGGCATTGAGCGTATCCTCAAGGAGCATGTGCCCGGCGTTACCCGCGTTGAGCAGGTCAATGCTTCCGGCGAGGCCGAGGACCTGTACGACGAGTACGCGCCGTTCTAAGATGCGAAAGCTGCGGACGGCATACTCCGCATAGACGTTACGCCCAAATATGCGGCTGCGAGCGCAAGGCCCGCGGCCGCATTTGTATGTAGGGAGTAGGAGGGTCGACATGCTCAACGACTTCTACCATATGCTTGATCCTGTCGCGATCTCGGCGGGCCCCATCACCATCTACTGGTACGGCCTGGCCTACGTGGTCGGCGCCCTGCTCGCGGCGGTCGTCATGTACCGCACGCAGCGTCGCTGGGGTTTTAACATCACGATTGACGACCTGACGAGTGTCGTGGTCGGCGTGGTCTTTGGCCTCATTATCGGTGCGCGCCTGTTCTACGTCGTCTTTTATGGCGATGGCTACTACTGGGCGCACCCGCTCGAGATCTTTGCCACCAACGAGGGCGGCATGAGCTTCCATGGCGGTTTGGTGGGCGGCATTATCGGCGGCATCATTGTGTGCCGCATATATAAGCTCGATGCATGGACTTTGGCAGACCTTGCCGTCATAGGCGCGCCGCTGGCCTTGTGCCTGGGCCGTTGTGCCAACTTTGTCAATGGTGAGCTGTGGGGCAAGCCGACCGATCTGCCCTGGGGCGTGGTCTTCGGTGGCACCGCGGGCGATATGCCGCGTCACCCCTCCCAGCTCTACGAGGCATTTCTTGAGGGCATCGTGCTCTTTTGCATTCTGCAGGTGCTCAGCCGCAAAAAGCCGCTACTGCCCCAAGGCACGTTTATGGGCGTGTTTGTGATGGGTTACGGCATCGTCCGCTTCCTCATTGAGTTTGTGCGCGTGCCCGATGCGCAGCTGGGCTATCTGCTGGGTGGCGTTATCACCATGGGCCAGTTGCTGAGCCTGCCGCTCGTAATCGCGGGCCTGGCGCTCATCATCTTTGCTCGTCGCCGCAACCGGCCCCAGCGCATCTACCTCGACGCCTAACTACCACAAAGGGGACAGGCACCTTTGTGGTGGTCTTGCCGAGTTTGATAGGTTTCTAGAAAGGCTTTCGGACTGTGAAGGATTCCGACCTCTCCACAACGGCTGCGCGCGACGCTGCCCGCATCGTCTGGTTTAAGCGCTACCCCGCCAAGCAGACGCTCATCGCATTTTTGCTCGCGCTGTTGGCGACCACGGCGTTTTCCATCGATCCCGCCCCGGTGTCGAGCAACGCAGTCTTGGCGATTGACCCCAAAGCCTCGGGCATGCTGTACGTGTGCTACGAGGTGCTCCTTTCGTTTGCCGGCCATACCGACGCGGTCATGCTGCTTGCACTTGCCTGCCTGCTCACCTTGCCGTTTCGCTACGTGTTCTTTGGCCGTGGCGACACCTGGCGTCCATCGATCATTCTGCCGTCGCTGTTCTTCGCCATCTGCATGGTGTTCGGCCGCAGCTACGACCTCACCGACTCGGCCGAGATTGTCCTTGGCGAAAAAGCCCGCATCGTCTGCGCCTGGATTGGCGGCGCGGGCTGGATGCTCTTAGCGATCGTGGCCTTCTATTTGGCTTTTGAGTGCCTGGATTGGCTGAGCTCTCGGCGCATTCCGTTTTCCGAAGCGCACTTTGGCCGCGTATGGCGTGTGACTCACGCCGTGCTCTCGGTCCATCCCTTTGCCGGCCCCTTCCTGGTGCTTATGATCGCCTGGGCGCCCACGCTTATCGCTTCGCTGCCCGGCTTTTTTATGGGAGATACGGGTGCGCAGATTCGCCAGTGGTTCAACTACCCCAACGGCACGAGTGACTACCTGCGTCTGCTCAATCCCAATGTGTTGCTCAACGGACATCACCCCGTGGTGCACACGGCTATCATCGGTTCGTGCGTCCAGCTGGGGCTTTCACTGTTCAACAGCGCCAACGCAGGTCTTGCCATCTACACCTGTGCTCAGTTCGTCATTACGGCCGCCTGCATGGCCTATTCCATTTCGTCGCTGCGCAAACTGGGCGTGAGCCTGCCGGTTCGCGGTGCGATCCTGCTGTTCTTTGCGTTTATGCCGATGTTCTCTAACTACGCGGCGTTGCTCACCAAAGACGTGCTCTTTGCCGACGCGTTCTTGGTGCTGCTGGTACAGACCGTCAAGCTCGTGGCATGTGGCTTGCCCCGTCGTGATGCCAATGTCGAGCGAGCGGGCGAGAAAGCCCCCGTGCTCTTTGCGCGACATGACTGGCTGCTGCTCACTCTGGGCGCCATGGGTTCCACGTTTCTGCGCAACGGCGGCCTGGTGTTTCCCCTGGCGGCATGCGTAATCGCGGCGGCGTTTTGCGCATGGGACGCGCATGTGGCTCATCGTGCAGCCAAGCAGGCTGGTGCTGCGCCTTCGGGCGGCATCCCGCGTTTCCGCTGGGTGGGAGTTCTTGCGGTGCTTGCACTCTGCCTTGCCTCTAATATGTACTTCACCAAGGTCTTTATGCCAGCGCACGACATCACGCCTGGTTCCAAGCGCGAAATCCTTTCGATTCCGTTCCAACAGACGGCTCGTTTCGTCCAAAAGCACGACGGCCTTAACTCGGGCGTCAACCCTACGGTTAAGGAGGACGGCACCATCGTGGAAGCTCCTTGCGACGGTTCGGTGACCGACGAAGAGCGTGCCGTGATCGATCGTGTACTCAAGTACGAGAACCTGGGCCGCCGCTACAACCCCGACAAGTCCGATGCCGTCAAGAATTGCTTTAACGAGTACGCCTCGCAGGAGGACATCAAGGCCTATTTTGAGGTGTGGGCCCAGATGTTCAAAAAGGACCCCGGGTGCTATATCTCGGCGCTCATCAATAACTACTATGGGTATTTTTATCCGAGCGCTCGCGACGCATGGGTCTACAGCACGGCGCGCAGTGCCGAGATCATGGCGAAGCCCGATAACCTCAAGTACTTCGACTTCCATCCGGTCGATAGCAAGGTTGTGCGCTGGTGCGACCACCTGATCAACCTGTATCGCGTGGCAGTACAACGCATCCCGTTTATCTCGCTCACCATGAGCTCGGCCACCTATGTGTGGATCATGATCGCCGTGGTGGTCTATCTGCTACGTCGTCATTCGTGGCGCGGGCTGGCCATTTGGGTGCCGCTGCTGGGCGTGCTTGCCGTGTGCCTGATTGGCCCGTGCAACGGCTCGACCTACATGCGCTACCTGTATCCGGTCATCGCCTGCATGCCCTTCGCCATCGGCGCCACCGTCACCCGCAGCGACTTCCTCTGGTCCTAACTTGGTGCATTGGGGGTCAGGTTTCTTTGCACCAAAGGGGTCATCATCACGACGCCTTCATTTTGGGGTTTATCTCGCAGGCCAGTAGGTATATCATAACGACGTTTGTTTATATTGCCCGAGCATCTGCGCTGGGCTTTAGGTCGAAACCGATAGGAGACACGTATGTCCGGACACTCTAAGTGGGCCACAACCAAGCATCGTAAGGGCGCGCAGGACGCCAAGCGTTCCGCCCTCTTCTCCAAGCTGAGCCGCAACATCACCGTTGCTGCCCGTCTCGGCGGCGACCCGCTGCCCGAGAACAACGCCAGCCTCGCCGCTGCCGTTGCCAAGGCCAAGGCTCAGTCCATGCCTAAGGACAAGATCAAGTCCGCTATCGATAAGGCTTTTGGCTCGGGCGCTGACGCCGCCGTCTACGAGAACATCGTGTACGAGGGCTACGGTCCCGCCGGTGTCGCCGTCTACGTCGACTGCCTGACCGACAACCGCAACCGTACCGCCGCTGATGTCCGTTCCGCCTTCTCCCACGCTGGTGGCAACCTGGGCACCTCCGGCTCCGTCGCCTTCCAGTTTGAGCGCAAGGGCCAGATTGTCGTCGCCAAGGAGATCCTGGACGAGAACGCCAAGAAGGAGACCATGATCGCCAACGGTGCTGCCGGCGACGAGGATGAGTTTATGATGGCGATCGCCGAGGCCGGTGGCGAGGACTACGAGGACGCCGGCGAGGAGTGGATCGTCTGGACTACTGCCAACGAGGTCATGGCTGTCTCCAAGGCGCTCGAGGAGCAGGGCGTCCAGGTCAAGGGCTCCGAGACCACCATGGTCCCGACCACCCCGACCGAGGTCTCCGGCGCCGACGCCAAGAAGGTTCAGCGCCTCATCGACCGTCTTGAGGAGCTCGACGACGTCCAGGATGTTTACAGCACCATGGACATGACCGACGAGGTCATCGCTGCCCTCGAGGAGGAGTAGCGCCCGCACGGGTTAAGCCGTGCATATCTGGGCATAATGAAGCGAGCATGCAAGCCTCGTGGAATAGATGAGCCGGATCCGCGTGCGTAGAGCACCGGACCCGGCTCTTTTATAATGATGCGAACCGTTTTGCATTTCGAGAGCCGAGATTTGAAGGGAGCGCCACGTGCGCGTACTCAAACGAGCCCTAGCGATCGTGTATCTTGCCGCCGCCATCGTGGCGCTGGGTACGCTTGTCTGCCAGTTTTGGGGGCCGTATACGTATCGCTTTATGCTGCTGATGCGCGACCCCATGCCGCGCATTGTCGTGACGGCATGCGGCGGAGTTGTGGCGATTGGCGTGCTGGTAAGCTTCTTCCGCCTGATGTTTGCTCGTCGCGAGCCGTCCTGCGTGCATCCGGCGGGGGAGCGCAATATCGAGGTTACGCTCGCGGCGCTTTCTTCGTGCGCCAGGGCTGCTGCCGAGCGCGACGATCGCGTGATGATCGAGCATGTCGAGGCCCGCGTCCAAGGTTCCGACGATTCGCACGTCCGTTTTAAGGTCGAGGCTATCGCGCTTGACGATAAGGACGTGGCATCTCTGGCTACCGCGATGCAGCAGCGCATCGAGGAAGCTTGCGACACCATGCTCGGCACGCCGGGTACGACCACGCGCGTCCGTTTTTTGCCGTCCAAGACTACCGTCCAGACCGTGGAGGTTTCCGGTGAGTGATACCAATCAAGATAAGACCGCTCGTACGCCGCGCCTGACGATTGACCAGAGCGCCACACCGGCGAGCGAACCTTTTGATTCCAAAGCAGAGGCAACCGAGTTACAAGACGCGGCAGCCGTGGATTTTGACGAGGCTATGGGTCTCATCAAGGGTACGGGCGCTGCCATCTGGAGCTATGCTGTGCGTCATCCCAACACCACGCTCGGTGCCGTCGCTGGCTTTATCCTCGCCGTGTTGGTGCTCACACTCGGCCTGTGGGACACGCTCGTCATCGCATTCTTCGTGCTGATCGGCGCTGTGATCGGCCAAATTCGCGACGGCGAAAACGGGATCGTCAACTTCTTCGGCCGTCTGTTTAGCGGCCGCTAATATGTATTCGACTGTCGCATCTGCGGCAGGCATAAGGAGGAACCATGGCTTTTAATACGAAGGTCGATGTGGCCGATACCGAGCTCGAGGCAGACGAGACCGTCACCGCCGAGGCCGAGGACGTAACGCTCGAGGACGAGGCGCTCGTCGAGGCCGAGCCCGCCGATGATGCGGACGAGGATGATGAGGAAACGGACGAGTCCGAGGACTCGCTGACCTATTCCAACGGCGTGATCGAGAAGATCGTTGCCATGGCCACCCGTGAGGTTCCGCATGTTCTGGGCATGAAGGGTAACCTCATGCATTTTGTGCAGGAGCAGTTTGGTGCCGAGAATCTGACCAAGGGCGTGACGGTCGAGGTCACCGATGACAATCGCGTGGTCGTCAACATCTCCGTCATTATCGAGTACGGCGCCTATGCGCCCGCGATCTTTGACGATGTCAAGGCGCGTGTCACCGAGCGCCTTGCCGCGATGACCGGCCTTGAGGTGGCGGGCGTCAACCTGCGCATCGAGGACGTCATCACCCCCGAGGAGTACGAGCACCGCACCAGCCAGCACGAGTAACCTTCCAAAAAGGGACAGGTTTGTTTTGGCAGGTTTTATCTGCGAAAACGTTAAACGGCCGACCGCGCAAGCAAAAGCGTGGCCGGCCGTTATTTGTATGCCCCCCGATGTAGGCATACCGCTCGTCTAACTAGGGGTTGCAATCGTCGCGTTCCGCGTTACCCTAATGGGCGCATTGTTTCCAAATTGTTAACGAGGAGTTGCCGTAATGCCCGACGAGCACGAAACAGAAAGCAAGGCATGGGCGATTGAGGCCGCCGCGGCAGAGGCGGCATCGCGTGCTGCCGAGGAGATGCATCGTCCTCCCGTGGTGCCGATGGAGCGCGTGGTTGATCGCACCGATATCGAGCGCGGCGAGCGTGCCGGTCAAAAGCGCAGCCAGGAGCCGGGCTTTCCGCGCTTTTTTGCCGAGCTCAATATGGGCCTGATTCTTACGGCCTTCGCCATCGTTGCGTTTAAAACCCCTAATCACTTTGCTTTTGGCGGCACCTCGGGCGTGTCGGTCATTCTGTCCACGCTGTTCCCGACCCTGCCCGTCGGCGTCTTTATGTGGATTATTAACGCGGTTCTCGTCGTTTTGGGCTTTATCTTTTTGGAGCGCAAGGCAATCCTGTGGAGCGTCTTCGCCTCGTTTGCGCTGTCCGCCTATGTTTCGCTTTTTGAACTCTTTATCCCGACTGATGTCTCGATGACGGGCGATATGTGGCTTGACCTGTGCTTTGCCGTGATCCTGCCGGCGCTCGGCAGCGCCATTGTCTTTGATATTGGCGCCTCGACGGGCGGCACGGACATTCTTGCCATGATCCTCAAGCGCCGCACCACGCTCGAGATTGGCCGCGCCCTGCTCCTGGTCGATATCGGCATCGTGACCATCGCGGCCTTCTTGTATGGCCCGCGTGTCGGTCTGTATTGCGTGCTCGGCCTGTTTGCCAAGACGCTTGTGGTCGACAAAGCCATCGAGAGCATTCATCTGCGCAAAGTCTGCACGGTCATTTGTTCCGAGCCCCTTAAGGTCGAGGAGTTTATCGTCAAGCATCTCAACCGCACAGCGACCATCAGTCGCGGCTACGGTGCCTTCTCGGGCAAGTGCGTGACGGTGATCATGAGCGTGCTGAGCCGTCGCGAGGCCGTGCAACTACGCCGCTATGCGCGCGAAGTCGATCCGGGTGCCTTTATCACGATCGTCGACAGCTCCGAGATTGTCGGCAAGGGTTTTCGCGGTACGAACTAACGCGGACGTATTCAACGAACCGCCTGCTGGCGCCGTGTACCTTGCAAATCGGTCATCTTTGAGTATTTGAACTCACATTGGGTGATAATGATGCCAAAGACATCGTTTGCGATCCAGGTGATTCGCTCAAGATACGAAGGGATGATTTCGATGTTCTGCTCGCAGTGTGGCGCCCCTATGGGCGATAACGACAAGTTCTGCGGCGTGTGTGGTGCTCCTAATGCCGGTGCCGCTGGCCCCGCTCCCCAGGGACAGCCTCAGCCCCAGCAGTTTGTTCCGCAACCGCCCGTGGCGAATGCGCCAAAGGGCTGTGTGGTTCAGGCGTTCCAGGATATGACCAAGACCCCGGGCGTGCTTCAGCGTGTATGCCAAATCGCGTTTTTGCCGGCGCTGATTTGCGTTGTGTCGGTGCTCGTGTTGTTTATTCCCGTTATTGGCGGCATTGCGGCTGCCATCGGCTTTTTGGCAGCTTGCATTGCGAGCGTGTGCGGTTCCGGCTTTGGCATCGAGTGGGGTCGCGATCTGTCGCTTAAGATCGATGACGGCATGGATCGTCCGCTGATGCGTTCCACGTCGTTTGGTCTCGGAGTCTTTTCGAGCGTTATTTCGGTCGTGCTCGAGGTTATCGCTGCCATTCCCGTTATCGGTGTAGTGCTTTCGCTGGTGGAGGGCGTGGCGCTTGGTGCCGCAGGCTCGTACTCCTACTATGGCTCCTATGCGCTCGAGGCTGCGCTGTTCGGTTCGCTCGGCCTGCTTGTCCTGGCGCTGATTGCCTCGGCGATTCTGGGTGTCTTCTTTAAGATGTTCGCCGACATCGCCGTGATGCACTTTGCGGTGACCGGTCGCGTCGAGAGCGCGTTTTCGCTCGATAAGGTCTGGGCGGCCTTTAAGCACAACAAGACCAAGCTGTTCTGCGCTTCGTTCCTTCCCGAGTTTTTGACGGGCCTGGTCGCCAATGTTGTCACATGGATCTTGACGGTCGTCTTTGGCGCCATTGCCTCTGTCGGTATGTATAGCTACTACTATCGTCCTACGGGTATTGAGGCAATTGTTACCGGCGGTGGCGTCACGCTCGTGCTGTTCCTGGTGCTGGTTGCTTTCGTCACCGTATTTCTTACGGTCTTTGGCAAGATGCTCAAGCACCGTGCCGTTGGCTATTGGGTCGCACGCTATGCAAGCGAATGGGCCGATGAGGATAAGGACGACGTCCTGACTTTTGCATTGCCCTTCGAGAAGAAGTCCGCTGCTTCGGGTTACAGCGCTCCGGATGCTTCGCCGGCACCTGCACCCGCTCCCGCGACCGAGCCTGAGCCGGCGCCCGAGCCTGAGCCGGCGCCCGAGCCTGAGACGGCATCTGAGCCCGAGCCTGCGCCTGAGCCGGCACCTGCACCTGAGCCGGCGTCCGAGCCAAGCTCCGACGAGGAGCCTCAGGACGAGTAGCCACGCCGCCTGCTATTTGGGGACGGGCTAAAAATAGCGCATGACAAATGAGCGGGGGCGGACGTGTCGAAACGTCCGCCCCCGCTTTGACATCGCGATGTGGCTATGACTGCGAGATGCCAGCGAATCGATTACTCGTCGTGCTTCTCCTCGCGGCGTGCAGCAGCGCGTGCGTCGTGGATGCCCTTGATCGCGGCATGGCGAGCCGTTCGGGCATCATGGATGGCGTCGCGAGCCTCGGCGGTCGTCGCCTTGGCAGAGCGTAGCTTGGCGGCCAAGTCGGGATTGGTTTCGGCGACTGCGGTAATCGCGGGGCCGTCGAGCTCTTCTTGCGTGGGCTCGGCCAAAAAGTCGATGGCATACTGGGCGGCCACCATGGAGCCCTTTGCCAACACGCTCTCATCAATCTTGTAGAAGCAGGAATGCTGGGCGTACGTGGCGCCGATCTTGGGGTTGCGCGTACCTACAAAGGCGAGCACGCCCGGTACGCGGCGCAGGTACTCCGAAAAATCCTCGCCCGAAAGCGTGCCGCGGTAATGGCCTTGACCGGTGGGACCCAGGCATTTGATTACAGCCTGACGGCAGCGCTCGCTCGAGGCGACCTCGTTTTCGACCTTGTAGTTGGCGATGGTGTAATCGGTGAGCTCTGCCTCGGCGCCCAGGGCGGCCGCGGTATGCTCCACGATGCGGCGCATAAGCTCCGGCATTTCCTCATGGGTCGAATCGCCGTAGGTGCGCACCGTGCCGGCGAGGTAGGCCGTGCCGGCGATAACGTTGCGCGCGGTGCCGCCGTGCAGCTCGCCGACGGTGATGACGGCCGGCTCGTAGGGGCTGATTTCGCGCGAGACGATGGTCTGCAGAGCATTGACGATCTCGGCGGCCACCATGACGGCGTCGTGACCGCGCTGGGGCATGGCGCCGTGGCACGAGGTGCCGCGTACATCGATACGGAACCAGTCGGTATTGGCCATGCGCGGTCCGGGCTCGCAGCTCACGGTGCCGGCGTCGACCTCACTCCAGATGTGCGCGGCGTAGGCGCCATCGACGCCGTCGAGCACACCCGTGCCGATCATGAGCTTAGCGCCCTGGCCGTTTTCCTCGCTGGGCTGGAATACGATGCGGACTTCGCCGTGGATGTCGTCGGTCATATGGCGCAGGATTTGCAGCGTTCCGAGCATCATGGCGATATGGCAGTCGTGACCGCAGGCGTGCATGCAACCCTCGTTGACGCTGGCGAACTCCTCGCCGGTCTGTTCGGTGACGGGCAGGGCGTCGATGTCGGCGCGCAGCAGGATGCGGCGGCGTGGCGTGCCGTCCTCGCGATAGGCGTCGGGCGCGGTGCCGCGAAGGGTCGCCACAAGGCCCGTCTTGAGCGGACGCTCGTAGGGGATATTCATGGCGTCGAGCTGGTTGGCGATGTCGGAGGTCGTGCGCTCCTCGGCAAGGCTCAGCTCCGGGTGCTTATGGAAGTGCCGGCGCTGCTTGATGATATAGGGTTCAAACTCGGTAGCGATATCTTTGATGGCTGCGGTGACGTCGTCAGCCGCGCGAGCCTCGGTCGCCGCCATAATCTGCTGTGCCTTGGTCTTCGTCATGGTCGATTTGCTCCTTGCTGGGTTGATCGCAAAATCGTACAGGCTCTCTCCAGTATGCCACCTGCCGCTAGGGCTGGTAAAGTTGCCGTTTGCCGCTTGGGGTTTTGTTGCAAGGGCGGGGGAGTACACTCGGGGGTGTTGAATTTCCTGCCAGAGATGGGGATGCCCATGCAACATATCGATCGGATTATCCGTTCCAAGAACGTCTTTACCGCGCAAGACGGCATCGATACCGCCCGCGAGCTGGCGATTGCCATCGCAGGCGACCGTATCGTCGCAGTCGGTGCGCCCGACGACGTGATCGCCGCCGCTTCTGCCGCCACGTCGGTTATCGACTACGGCGAACAGTTTGTCTGCCCCGGTTTCCATGACGCTCATCTGCACTTCTTCCATACCTCGGTCGGCTCCTCGCCGTACATGCTCATGGATATGGGCACGTCCGAGGCGGCGCTGGTGCAACATGCGCTCGAGTTTTCCCGGGACCTGCCCGACGACGCTTGGGTTGTGACGCAGGGCTGGCGCGACTACCGTTGGGACCCGCCCGAGCATCCTACCAAGGCGTCGCTCGATGCGGCATTCCCCGATCGTCCCTGCGTTATGTATTCGGGCGACGGACACACGCTTTGGCTCAACAGCCGCGCACTCGAGGCGCTCGGCGTCACACGCGACAGCGAGCCGCCAGCGGGCGGCAGCTACGACAAGGATGCAAACGGTGAGCTCACGGGCATTGCTCACGAGGCGGCTGGCATGCAGCTGCTACCGCGCTGCCTTGAGTGGCTGGGGGAGGATCGCATTGCAAGCGCTTACTCCGATCAAATGAGGCGTATGGCCGAGCAGGGCATCACCTCGATATGCGATATGTCGCTCATGCCCATGCCGGGCTGTGACTTTATTCGCGACGATGTTTACGACAAGCTGCAAGCCGCCGGCAAGCTGGGCATCCGCGCCCATCTGTTTCCCACGCTGCTGGATGACCAATCGCGCTTGGAAGAGCTGCAGGCTCGCTATGCGAACAACGCGCTGCTCTCGGCGCCTGGTTTTAAGCAGTTCTTCGACGGCGTGTCGAGCGAACACACGGCGTATCTCACCGAGCCCTATACCAATCCGCGCTTCCCGGGCGATCAGGGCCGTTTGACAGTTCCTGCCGAGCGCATGCGTAAGCTGGTTCTGGCGGCTGCGGAGCGCGGCCACACCGTGCGTATCCACGTCATCGGCGACGGTGCCATCCATGCCGCGCTCGATATCTTTGAGGAGGCCGCCGAACTGTACGGCCTGCCCCAGCACTGCCATAATACGCTCGAGCATCTGGAGAACCTCTTGCCCGAGGACATCGATCGTCTACGCAAGCTTAACGTCGTTGCCTCGAGCCAGCCCTGTCACATTACACTCGACCCGGGCGGCCCCGAGCGCGATCTGGGCCTGGAACGCAGCCGCATCATGTGGCCGTTTGCGACCTATAAGCAGCGCGGCATTCGCCAAGCTTTCGGTACCGACAGCCCTATCACGCCCGTTACCAGCATGAACGTGCTCTACACGGCTATCACGCGCCAGGACCCCAAAAGCCACTGGCCCGAGGGCGGCTGGTTACCGAGCGAGCGCATCGATGCAGCAACAGCCCTGCGCAACTACACCCTGGGCAGCGCGTACGCAGCGGGCGACGAGCAAAACCTCGGCAGCTTGGAGCCCGGCAAGTATGCCGACCTTGTAGTCCTGGACCAAAACCCGCTCACTGTCGATCCACAAGAGCTCCAGGCTACCAAGGTTCAGGCCACCTACCTGGCAGGTAACTTGATTTACGAGCGCTAAGTATTCATGCCGTACCGTTAAGCGCGGCTCGGGCAGCCAATTTTGGGATAACGCTCGAGCCGCGTTTGTTTGCCGGTGAGGATTTGTTAGGAGCGTCCCCGCTCTGCTGGATTTGGGCGCAGGGCGGACGCGCCGCTGCCCTGCGCGCTCAATTTGGACACCAGCAATGCTATCTCTTGGTGTTTTGCATACTTCCCATTACAGATTGCATAAAAAGGCTGGGATATTTTTCCTGATCCTGATGTACCCCCGCCCGTGCCGTGCAAAAAACGGAGTATTCAGCACCGCGAGCTCTGCCGGTGCCGCTGCAGTCGGGTAGCATTGCGGAGATCGACGTCATTTTGGGGTCCGACGTGGCGCGAGGCATGCTTGTTTGTCTCGACGAGGCCTGTCTGCCGACCCAAATCGCCGGTCGAAGGCTACCGTGGGACTAATTAGATGCGCCCGGTGCGTATGCATTTGTCCCGGCCTGCTGAAAACTCCCAAAAATGCACGGTGCTCCCCAGGGGACCCGTGCTCGCAACGAAAACCATGCCCATGTCGCTATCCGCATCGCCTTTTTGCTGCACTGACTTTTCTGAATGCCGGGCTCGAATTAGTTAACCTGCCTCCCGTGTGGCTCCGGAGGGGCGGGGCATAAGGTTTATCGCGAGTTCCGCACGAGCCGAAGGCCACTTAATGTGGCCTTCGTGCGAGCAGGACTGCCCGAGCAGGAAACCTTATGCCCCGCCCCTCCGGAGCCACACGGGAGCCACTGCTAAGTTATCCCCCGGCATTCAGAAAATCTAAGTGCCAAAAAATAAGATTTTTTGACTCTGTGTTGTATAACCCGCCATTCGTGGGTACCATTCAACGCGTACGCAAACAAAAAGGGTTAATTCGCGTGGTATAACCGCGCGGCCCAAAAAGGAGGAGACAAGCATGTCGTCTTTGAAGCCGCTTGCAGATCGTGTTCTGGTCAAGCCCGACGAGGCCGAGCAGAAGACCGCTTCTGGTCTGTATATCGCCAGCAACGCTCAGGAGAAGCCGCAGCGTGGCACCATCGTTGCCGTTGGCGCCGGCAAGGTCAACGACAAGGGTGAGCGCATCCCCATGGACGTCAAGGTCGGTGACGTTGTCATCTACGGTAAGTTCGGTGGCAACGAGGTCAAGGTCGACGGCGAGAAGTATCTGCTGATGCGCGCCGACGACATCTACGCCGTCGTCGAGGCCTAGTCTCGTCAGAATCTCTGATTCGTCTTTGAACGCGCCCGCCGCACAGGACTCGGAAGCGGCGACGCGAGTCACATTTCTTTTGGAGGATTACCTACCATGGCAAAGAACATTACGTTCAACACCGATGCCCGCGCTAAGCTTGCCAAGGGCGTCAACACTCTGGCCGACGCCGTTACCGTCACCATGGGCCCCAAGGGTCGCTACGTTGCGCTGCAGCGCACGTTCGGTGCCCCGACCATCACCAACGACGGCGTTTCCGTCGCCAAGGAGATCGAGCTCGAGGACAACATCGAGAACATGGGCGCTCAGCTGGTGAAGGAGGTTGCCACCAAGACCAACGACACCGTGGGTGACGGCACCACCACCGCAACCCTGCTCGCTCAGGCCATCGTCAACGACGGTCTGCGCAACGTCGCCGCTGGCGCCAACCCGCTGGCCATCCGTCGCGGCATCGACAAGGCCGTCAACGCCGCCGTCGCCGAGATGAAGAAGCAGGCCAAGCCGGTCGAGACCAAGGAGCAGATCGCTTCCGTCGGTACCATCTCCGCCGGTGACCCCGAGGTCGGCGAGAAGATCGCCGAGGCCATGGAGGTCGTGGGCAAGGACGGCGTCATCACCGTCGAGGATTCCCAGACGTTCGACATCACCATCGACACCGTCGAGGGCATGCAGTTCGACAAGGGCTATGTCTCCGCTTACTTCGTCACGGACAACGACCGCATGGAGGCCGTGATGAAGGATCCGTACATCCTCATCACCGACCAGAAGATCTCCAGCGTTCAGGACATCATGCCCGTTCTCGAGGCTGTCCAGCGCGCTGGCCGTGGCCTGCTCATCATCGCTGAGGACATCGACGGCGAGGCTCTGCCTACCCTGGTCCTCAACAAGATCCGTGGCGCCCTCAACGTCTGCGCCGTTAAGGCCCCGGGCTACGGCGATCGCCGCAAGCGCATCCTCGAGGACATCGCCGTCCTCACCGGTGGCCAGGCTGCCCTGGACGAGCTGGGCGTGAAGGTCGCTGACATTACCGCCGATATGCTCGGTACCGCTAAGTCCGTCACCATCTCCAAGGACAACACCGTCGTCGTCGGCGGCGTTGGCTCCAAGGAGGCCATCGACGCTCGTATCGCTCAGATCAAGGGTGAGATGGAGAACACCACCTCTGACTTCGACCGTGAGAAGCTCCAGGAGCGCCTGGCCAAGCTCTCCGGTGGCGTTGCCGTCATCAAGGTCGGCGCTGCTACCGAGTCCGAGCTCAAGGAGATCAAGCATCGCGTCGAGGACGCCCTGCAGGCTACCCGCGCTGCTGTCGAGGAGGGCATCGTCGCCGGTGGCGGCGTCGCCTTCATGGACGCTGCTCCTGCGCTCGACGCCGTTGAGCTTGACGACCCCGAGGAGAAGATCGGCGTCGATATCGTCAAGAAGGCTCTGACCGCTCCGGTCGCTACCATCGCCAAGAACGCTGGCTTTGAGGGCGCTGTCGTGGTCGACAAGGTTGCCGAGCTGCCTGCCGGCCAGGGTCTCAACTCTGCCAACGGCGAGTGGGGCGACATGATCGAGATGGGCGTCCTCGACCCCGTCAAGGTCAGCCGCGTCACCCTGCAGAACGCTGCTTCTGTCGCCAGCCTGATCCTCATCACCGAGGCCACCGTCTCCGATGTGCCCAAAAACACTCAGCTTGAGGACGCTATCGCTGCTGCTACCGCTGGTCAGCAGGGCGGCGGTATGTACTAAGGCCGACAAGGTCTAGAACTCCCACCGGGAATCCGGGGGCGGGACGGGGACTTCTCTCCGGAACGTCCTCGGACATGCAAAGAGGCTCCGCATCGCGCTTCGCGCTGCGGAGCCTCTTTGCGTCCTGACGCTCCTATTTGGCAAGGTGTTTTTTAGAATCCATTTTGCGCTCGGCCTCGAAGGCTTGCCTGTCCCAATCGAGCGGAAGTCCGGCCTCGACCCATGCCTCGTAGGCCCTCCTTATGGGCTTGAGCTCCCTTTGGCCCCTCTCCAGCATCGAGATGTACTTCTCGCTGGTGCCCAGTATGGACGCCGCCCTCACCTGGCTGACCTTCGCCGCGCGCCTGGCCGCCACGAGCCCCGAGGCGTCCTCGGGCCTCCTGATCTCGTGCGGGCGCATCAGCGCCCGGTACGCCTCCC
>DAWDYI010000050.1:0-17795 GCA_052344885.1 Collinsella aerofaciens | reverse complement strand
CACACAAACTTCTTATCAGCTTTTCAGTAACGAGCACGCGACGACCCAACGCCGGAGCGCAGGGCGGGGAAATACCTTTGCCTCGCGCGACCCTGCGGAGCCGTGAGCGAGAGGGAAAGGTATTTCCCCGCCCTGCGCTCCGCAGCAGCCAGCGCCAAGCGCTAGTAGTTCACCACCTGCTCCTCAAAATACGCCTTCGGGTGGTTGCACACCGGGCACACCTCGGGCGCCTCGGCACCAACATGCAGGTGCCCGCAGTTCAGGCACTTCCACACCTTCACGCCCTCGCGCTCAAACACCTCGCCCGACTCAATGCGCTCGACGAGCTTGTTGTAGCGCTCCTCGTGGGCCTTCTCGACAGCACCGACGCCACGGAACTTTGCGGCGATCTCGGTAAAGCCCTCCTCCTCGGCGGTCTTGGCAAACTCGTCGTACATCGTGGTCCACTCGTAGTTCTCGCCCGCAGCGGCATCACGCAAGTTGTCCAGGGTGTCGGGAACGGCGCCGTCGTGCAGATACTTAAACCACAGCTTGGCGTGCTCTGACTCGTTGCCTGCGGTCTCGGCAAAGATATTCGAGATCTGAACGTAGCCGTCCTTCTTGGCCTTGGATGCATAGTAGCGATACTTAGTGTGCGCCTGGGACTCACCGGCAAAAGCGGTCTCGAGGTTCTTCTTGGTTTGAGAGTTCTCAAAATCCATAGGTGTACTTCCCTTCAACATGCCGCCCGTAGGCTTCGAGCGGCCTTGTCTTTAGGATGCCCTCAAGCCGAGAATTTAAACCTTACAATCCTCTTCTTCAGATTCGGGTTGGCTACACGCTTAGCCAGCGATCACCCTCGGAGCGGCAAAAGCCCTCGCGCTCCAAGTCGGCCAAAATGTCTGCGACAAGATCGTGATCGACCGGCTCTCGGCCGGCTGCCGTCTCCATCTCGTTAACGCCTGCAACGGCTTCATCGAGCGTAATGCCCGACGGCCGCCCATCGCGCGCAGCCAGCAGCATGCGCACAATATGGGCGCGCTTTTGGCGACGCGAGCCCTCAAACTTGGACTGACGGCTATAGCTCGCCGAGCGCCTGGACGGATTGGGCAGCGTCTTCTTAAGATACGCGCCATAATCCAGCAGCGCGTAATACCATGCGCGCGGCGTGTCGGCATCATCTCGAGGCGCGGCAAAGGGCGCAATCTCATCCGCCGTCGCACCAGGGGCCGCCGGACAGGCGGATTGGATCAGCGGCACCAGCTCGCGATCGGGAACGGCCGGCACATCGGGAAAGAAATGATGCAGAAAGACCGTGCGCACGTTGGTCTCCAGATACACACCCGGTAGATCGAACGCAAACGACCGAATGCCCTGCGCCGTCGCCGGGCCAATACCGGGCAGAGCAACCAGGTCGCGCGTCTCACGTGGAAACTCCCCACCCCAGTCTTCCATAACGCACTGAGCGGCTCTGTGAAGCGCCAGGGCACGCCGGTTGTAGCCCATCCCCTGCCAAGCATCCAAAACGTCGGAAGGAGCGGCCTGAGCGAGCGCCTGTACGGTCGGAAAGCGGTCGAGCCACGCGGGCATACGCGTCTCCACACGCGGCACCTGCGTTTGCTGCAGCATAACCTCAGAAAGCCAAATAATGTACGGGTCGCGCGTGCGGCGCCACGGAAGGTCGCGATAACGCAGGACCCCTTCCGAACGAATCATCGAACGAAAGGGGTCCTGAATCATGGCTATGCTCCTTATGCGGCGTTATTCCTCCCGGCAAGCGCACGTACAGGTGGCGTACTCGGGAAACGCATCGCGGTCGGCGAACTTAGAATCGACGGCCGGAAACTGGCGGTGAGCGACGATATCGCCCAGCGAAACGGAATCGAAGTAGTCGCGCATCAGCGCTTGAGCTCCGGCCCACAGGGGATGATAGCAGCACGTACCCATGCGTGCACAGTCGCCATCGGGCGCGGTGCAATCGTTCATGACCATGGGGCCCTGAACGGCCTCGACGACCTGGCGGATGGTGACATCGTCGGGGCTGACCTTAAGACGCATGCCGCCATGGACGCCACGCAGGCTCTCCACAATACCGGCCTGAACCAAACCATGCTGGATCGAACGAGCAAACGAATACGGGACATTGACCTCTTCGGCGGCGGTGCGAACAGAAAGCAGACGCTCCGGGTCCTCGGCAAGCATCGCGAGCATGCGAAGGGCGTAATCAGTCTTCCTCGATATGTCCATTTTTCCCCTTTCAAGGAATAGGAACAGCTCGAACGAGCTCCGGGGCCGAGCTTGCGTCGAGACACCAATGGCCGTATGGACGCCCAAATAGCAAAACGGGTGCCCACTGAATGCCGTGTTTGAAGCCTCTTGCATCAAAAACGGCATTCAGTGCAATTTAGTATAACCTAACCCCCTGCTTCGCTGAACAGGTGTTGTGCAACAAACGCTTTGTTTGAACACATGTCTCAAACGGAGCTTGTCCGGAAATTGGGAGGATTTGGTTTTGGGCGAAAGGGGCCGATGGGATCAAGGTCCTATCAAACGCAAAAAGCCACGTCCGAAGACGTGGCTTTAATTGCGTTGGCGGGAAGTACGGGGCTCGAACCCGCGACCTCCGACGTGACAGGCCGGCGCTCTAACCAAACTGAGCTAACTCCCCAGGCAGTCGTTCGCGTTTGTTTCCGCTCGCGTGCGCTGCGGGGATTAGTATACACAGAAGTCTGTCCGCCGCGCAACAACTTTTTCGAAAAAATTTTTCGGTCCCTCCGGGCCCTCCGGGAGGGTCTTCGGGGCCGGCTGGCGCGGGTTAAGTTTGCTGCTCTACAGTCCTGCGCAAGACGGAAAGCACATTAAGTGCTTTCCTTTGCGTGCGGAACTCGCGACAAACTTAACCCGCGCCAGCCGGCCCCGGAGACCCTCCCTGCCGTCACATTGTTCGAGCCGTTGTTGTTTCTCGCCGCTTCCGCGGCTCGGCGGCCCCGTTCTCCTCGGCGAGGTTGGTCTGATTATTCTTGTTGAACTTCGGCCTTTTGCTGAAAGAAAAACGGGAGATGCGATCTGCATCCCCCGTTTTTGTTGCGGTTAGTCTAAGTCAATAAATTTGGTGCTCAGGATCTTGCCGTCCTTGACGAGCATTCTGGCCATGGTGGGGCCTCGGGTGCCTCTGGGGTAGCTGGCGCTGCCGGGGTTGAGGACCAGGCAGCGGCCTACTTGGGCCTCTTTGGTTACGTGGGTATGACCGTTGATGGCTACGTCTACGGATCCCACCGGAAGGTCTTCGCGGTAGTGGGCTACGGCGAATTTGAGTCCTTCGTAGGTGAAGAGGGCCAGACGGTCTACATCCGGGCCGTAGTCGCGGTAGTAGTCGTTGTTTCCTAGGACCGCTCGCACGGGGGCGATGGTGCATAGATGCTCGTAATCCATCTCTGAGGTGAGGTCTCCGGCATGGATGATCAGATCTGCGCCCTTGAGCTCGTCCAGAAGCGCGGGCGAAAGATAGCCGTGGGTGTCCGAGATGATGTCGATGCGCTTGGCGCTTGCACTGTTCATGGGATCCCTTCTGCAAAACCGATTCGACGTATATACAAAAAGCCCCACGGCTCCGCAGACAATTGGTCTACAGGGCTGCGGGGCCAGTGTGCTAGAGGCTCAGGGCCTTCTTGAGCGGCACAACGCGGCGGCGCGAGACCGGCACGCGTTCGTCGACGCCCGTAATGCCCAGTTGGATAGCGCCCGAGGGCACCGTCTCGACATCTGTGACGCACGCCAAGTTGACGATATAGCGGCGATGAACGCGAAAGAAGCCAAAGTCGCAAAGCTTGGCCTCGAACTGCGCCAACGAAGTCGTCGATAGAAAACGATCATCGACGGTATAGATACAGGAGTAATCGTCCTTGGCCATGATGAAGCGAATGTCATCCACGGGAATGAGGACCTTACGGCCGCCCTTTTCCACCGGAATGCGCTCGATGGTGGCTTTGCTGTCCGTGACGGGCTTGGCGTGTTGCATGACCTTCTCGATCGCGCGATCCAGACGTGCCTCCTCAACCGGCTTCATTAGGTAATCGACGGCATCTACGTCGAACGCCTCGACGGCATGATCGCTATACGCGGTCACAAACACAATCGCCGGCGGATTCTTAAGCTTATGTAGCGCCTCGGCAAGCTGCAGACCAGAAGCGCCGGGCATCGAGATATCGAGAAAGACGACATCGACGCGGCTTTCCATCAGCATCTCAATGGCGGAGCGGACGCTCGACGCCTCAGTGATCGTGCCGATCTTGCCCGTCTGCTCGAGCAAGAAGCGAAGTTCCGAACGGGCCGGGGCCTCATCATCCACAATCATCGCACGCAGCATAGGGATTAAACCTTTCGTCAACAAACTACGCTGGGCATCCGCCGCTTGGCGTTGAGCCCATAGCCTTTTATTTTACTCTTGAATGTCAAAGATGCTCTCTGACAAATCAAGATGCAGGAGCACTTTGGTGCCCTTGCCCGGCGCCGATTCGACGCGCGTATAAGAGTGCGGTCCATAAAAGCGATGGATGCGCTCAGAAATATTGTGCATGGCCACGCCGGCGCCGCCGCCTTGCGGGGAACTGGCATCGGGGCGGGCGGAGCGCTCATCAAACAGCCTGGCGGCGGTGCCCTCGTCCATGCCCACGCCGTTGTCGGCCACGGCAATCAGGATTGCGTCGTCGCCGTCTTGATGGACGGTCACATCGATCTGCAGGGCATCGCCATCGCCCATGCCATGCCGCACGGCGTTCTCGACAATGGGCTGGATTACAAAGGCCGGGACCAACGTGTCCTCGACATCTTCGGAGACATCGAAGGTCGCCAGTACGCGGTCCTCGCCAAAGCGCGCCTTCTCAAACGTCAGGTAGCGCTTGGTCTGGGCAACCTCGCGCGAGACCGGGATAAGCGACCCCGAGTTGTCGAGCGTGGCGCGATAGAACGAGGAAAACTCGCGCAGCAGCTCGCGGGCACGCAGCGGGTCGGTACGCGTAAACGACGCGATGGTGTTGAGCGTGTTGAACAGAAAGTGCGGGTTGATCTGCGCCTGCAGGGCACGCACCTCGGCACGGGCCGTCAGTTCCTTTTGCACCTCGAGCTCGTGGATGGCGAGCTGCGTGGACAGGATCTCGGCAAAACCCGAGGCGAGCGCATACTGGGTACGGTCGACGGCACGCGGGGTCTTGTAGTAGAACTTGAGCGTGCCGACGGTGCGGTCGCCCACCTTGATGGGCGCGATGATGCCGGCGGGAACATGGTTGTGCGAGCCATCCGAACCCACCACGTCCACCACGCGGTTGAACGACTGCACGATGCCGTGCTCAATGACGTAGCGCGTGGCGAGCGTATGGATGGGCGAATCGGGCAGCAGCTTTTCCTCGAACTCGCCCGCGCAGGCCAGCACGTTGCTCTCATCGGTGATGGCAACGGTCATGGCACGTGTCTCGGGCAGAATACGCCGGCACACCAAAAGCGCCGATTCCTGCGTCAGGCCGCCCTTAATGTCCTCGAGCATGGCCGAGGCAACCGAGAGCGTCTCCTCGGTGTACTGGGAGCGTACCGAATCGGGGTTGAGCGTCAAATAGATAAAGATGCACAGGAAGATACACAGCAGCGCACAGGCGATCACCGTGGCAATCGGCTCAATGCCAGTCGCCAGGGCAAAGATAAAGTACACCAACACGCAAACGGCGCAGACAACGGCGATGATGCGAAAGATTGAAATTGAATTATCGCGCTGGGCGCGGCGGTCGATCATTCAGCCCCCTCCAGGATGCTAATCAGTTGTGCGTCGCGCCAAAGTTCATCCATGATCTTGGGCCAGAAACTCTGAAAACGCAGGTAGCTTGCGGCGTTTTGGCGGGCATAGGTCTTGGCCTCGTCAATACCATGACGCCAGATGCGCAGATACCCCTCGTGCTCGCGGGTAAACATGCTGCGAACCATGGCGGTCTTGCGCACGCGGTCGTCGAGCTCGCGCGAGATCCACGGACCCGGATAGGGCATGAGTGATGCGGCCGTAACCGGAATGAGCTCCTTTTGGTGCGCAGCGAACGTCAGCTTGGCCCGCTCGTAGTACCAACGGTACACGTCCTGCATAAAGCGCGGCGAGCGCTTCTCGGACTCGGGCGGCAGGTGGCGCACGGTCCACTCGTTATCGAACCACACGTCGTAGCCGAACATGCGCATGTTAAACAGGTAGTCCAGATCCTCGCCGCGGGTGATAAACGGGTCGAAGGCCACGCGTGTAAAGGCGCGGGCGTGCAGGGCCATCAGGCCGCCGCATACGTAATTGGAGCGCGAGATGCTGGTGCCCGAGAGCGCCTTTTTCATCCAGCGATTGAACTCGATACGCTTGGTCCACCAGCGATGGCAAATGCCCGCTTTGTCCGTGGGAGCCAGCGGCGACCCGTCGCGATCGTAAAAGTATCCGCTCTTGACTAAAATCGGCAGGCCCTGACGTGTCTGTTGACCCAGTGCATAGGTCGCACGCTTCATAAAGTCGGCATCGATGACGGTCTCGTCGTCATCCAAAAACACAACCGCGTCGTGCCCCAGCACCGCCGCGCAGGCAAGACCCATGTTGCGGATGGCGCCGTAGCCGCGCAGGCTCACGCACTCGCCCGAACCTTTGGGCGCAATCTGTGCCACGCGGTCGGCAACACGCGAAGCCTGAGTATTGGTAACGATGGTGACCTTAAGTGAGGGATGCGCATTAACGATTTCGTGCACGCGATGGGATACGTCGGACGTGGCAGAAACCGGACAGACCACCAAGAGAATGATGCGCGGAATGTCGCGCACCTGTTCGAGCGAAGTCAGGCAGCGATCGAGTTCCGGGTTGGCGGCATTGAGCGACGTCGAGTGATCGTAGGTGCCGGGAGCGTTTGCTTGGGTATCATCGCCTGCCCAATATGTTGGGATCACAACCGTGGCGTTCATACCTTTGCCCTCCTTGCAACACAAAAACGGGGCGCCGCCAAACACAGGCGACGCCCCGCGACCTAGCTGTTTCCATCATACCCACTTGGGCTAAACATTGTTCGGAAGTCAGAATGATTTATGCGGCTACTTCCAAAAGAGTACTGCAGATAGGCACAATTGCAGTACTGAGCCCGGTTGCCTTACGCCGCCGCCTGAGCCATGCGGGACAGACGGACCAGCAGCACAAAGCCAACAACCAGCAGAACACCAATAGAAAGGACGCCCAACGACGGGTTGCCGGTCAGCGAGGTGACAACCGACACCAGGAAGGTGCCCATCACGCTTGCGTAGCGGCCAAAGATATCAAAGAAGCCGTAGTACTCGTTGGACTTTTCCTTGGGGATGATGCGGCCAAAATAGCTGCGGCTCAGCGCCTGCACGCCGCCTTGGAACAGGCCAACCAAAATAGCGAGCACCCAAAACTCAAAGGCGGTCTTGAGGAAAAACGCGGCAAAGAGCACGATGCCCATGTAGGCGGCGACGGCCACCATGATCATGTTGAGCGTGCCCACGCGACCGGCGAGCTTGCCGTAGATGATGGCGGACGGGAAAGCGACGAACTGCGTAACGAGCAGCGCCAGCACCAGCTGGGTCGAATCGATGCCCAAAGCCGAGCCGTAGCTGGTTGCCATGGAGATGACCGTATGGACACCATCGATGTAGAAGAAGAACGCGATCATGTAGACCAGCACGGTCTTGTTGTGGGCGATCTCGCGCATGGTGTGTCCGACCTCGGAGAACACGCCGCCCACGATGTGGCCGATGGTGTCCTCGGGACCGCGCTCGCGACCGTACTTTTGCTTATAGGTGCGAATGAGCGGCAGGGTAAAGATGAGCCACCAGGCACCGGTGATGACAAACGACAGACGCGTTGCCAGCATGGTGGGGACGCCAAGAGCGGGGCCACCCATGATAAGCGCCAGGCAGATGATGAACGGCACGGTGGAACCGATGTAGCCCCAGGCATAGCCCGAGCTGGACACGGCATCCATGCGCTCGTCGGTGGTAATGTCGGGCAGCATAGCGTCGTAGAACGTCATAGAAGAGTTAAGGCCGATGGTGCACAGCACGTACACGGTCAAAAATGCCATGGCGGACATGGGGATAGCCTGCGCCAGGCAAAGAACCAGGCCCGTGAGGAAGAAGCCCAAGAAGAACTTGATCTTGTTGCCGGCGTAATCGGCAAGCGCGCCCAGAATGGGCATGAGCATGGCAATGACCAGCGAGGCAATCGTCTGCGCGTTGCCCCAAGCGACCACCAGGTCTGCCGAGGAAGCACCGGTATTGATGGCGTTAAAGTAGATGGGCACCACCGAGGTATTGAGCAGCACGAGGGCCGAGTTGCCCACATCGTACATAACCCAGTTACGCTCGAGCTTGGTGTATTTCATGGACAGGGCCCCTTCGTATTCGCCCGATATGCAGTTAGTTCATCGTACCCCAATTGCCCAGAGGCGCCGGTAAGGATTCGGCAAAGGGGCACGCACGAGCCCTACTCCTCGCGGTCGAACTCTTCGTCGGCGCCGAGCACGCGACCGCTGTAATTGACGTGGTTGGTCACGGCTTCCATATCGCCGGTCTCGATAAAGCGGGCGACGGTGAGCTCGTAATCGAGCAGTGCGCGGTCAAAGACCTCGGGGAAGCTCTCGGTCGAGATTTCATCGGTAAAGGGGCTTTTCCATGCCAAGTGGCCCAGGTTGCCGGTACGCTCGGGCAGCTCGGTCGTCACGCGGTGCGCAAGGCCGTCGAGCAGCGAATAATCGTGCACCAAGCCCTCGAGCAGGGCAATCGCGCGCGTCTTGGCCGAACCGGCCGGCTCGATAGTGCGGTAGAGCAGCTGCATGTCGTCTACGGCGCCGCCGTACTCCCCCACCGGGATATCGATGCCGTACACGCGTCCGGCAACATAGCTCATCAGCACGCCGGCAACGCGATTGATGCGGTCGGTAGTGACGATCTCGCCCGCCGGCGGATAATCCTCGACCGTTGCCCCATCGCGCTTGAGCTGCAGCATCAGCACGTCCAGGTCGCTTTCGAGCACGGCATGAACTTGACTGCCCGAAGCCTCGAGCTCGGGATCGGACTCGACAATGCCAAACTGCTGCTCGTAGACAAAGGGATGGGCATTGCGATCGAGCACATAGTGCGACAGCAGGCCCAGCGCAAAGGCGCGACCCAGATTGGCATCGCGCGGCTGCAGGTGTGACACGCCGTCGCGCAGGCACGAGAACTGGCGCGACATGCGCGAGCGGTGCATGACCTGAGCAAGCGACATGCAGTCGGAAATGCGCGGCGTGAGCATGTGAAAGAAGAACGGGTCGGGACCTTGGTTTCCCAGGATAAAGGCGATGCGCTCCTCGTCGGACGTGATAACGCCTCGCGGAAGACGGTCGATGCTTTCCTCGCCAAACAGATGATGCGTAATGAGCGCGGGCATAATAATCCTTTCGATTTCATTCGATGCAATCCATTATGCCCACCGCACAGTCATGCCAAACCTGTAACGGCAAACGATGGCACACCGACCCTTACGCAAGCCCCAAGTGCGATTTGACCTCGGCAGCGCGACGGCGGGACACGGGCACCGTCGAGGTTACGCGATCGAGCCTGAGCTCCATCAGGCCCGTGGAGCCGATCTCGACATTATGTACGTCTTCCAAATTAACCAGATAGCTGCGATGGACGCGGATAAAGCCCTCGGAGGCCAGGCGACGCTCGAGCGAGGAAATCGACTCATTGATCAGATACGTCCCCTCGGCGCAGACGGCGTTGCAAAAATCGGCGCGCGCCTCAAAGTAGCAGACATCCGCCACGGGAATGAACACCTTTTTGCCCCCGCGATCCACCGTCAGGCGCAAAGGCTGGCGCGGAGCATGGACGACACGGCGAGCGCCCAGGGCAGTCTCGATCTTGTCGAGCGCCTTTGACAGGCGGGCATCCTCGACCGGTTTGACGATGTAATCGACCGCATCGAGGTTATAGGCATCGGCCGCATACTCGGCAAATGCCGTCACAAACACCACGACCGGCGGCGTCTTTAGGTTCTGCAGCGTCTCGGCAAGCTCAATTCCCGAGCGACCGGGCATGGTAATGTCTAAAAACAGCACGTCGGGCTTGTTCGACAGAATCGACTCCACGGCTTCGGTGACATTGCCCGCCTCGGCAATCTGACCTACACGCGTATCCTTTTCCAACAGATAGCGTAGCTCAGCCCTAATGGGAGGCTCGTCATCAACCACCAGGATGTTCCAGCCTTCGGACATATGCGCTTCCCCTCTTTTTCTCTCAATCCAACCGCGTGCTACACCGTTAGCGGCGCTGGCTCATGCGGCTCGCCGTTCAACTCAACGATGACCTGCGTTCCCACGCCCTCCTGGGACTTCACGCGCATGCCAGAATCTTCTCCGTAAAAGAAATGGATGCGCTGAAGCACGTTGAAGAGCGCCAGGCCGCAACCTCGCTTGACGGAGCCGTCGGCGGTAATGCTCTCGGGCTCCTCCAAGCGATGCTGCTCAAACAGATGCGCGCAGACCTCTTCGCTCATACCGATGCCATCGTCCTCGACGATGATCTCCAAACCGTCATCGGTCTCGAAAGCCCTAACATGAATAGAAAGCGGCTCGGTCTCGCGCTGCGCATGCTTGATGCAGTTTTCGAGCAGCGGCTGCAAGATAAACGGCGGTACCAGGCTGTCGCGCAACTCAAAGTCGATGTCGACCGAAACGCGCAGACGGCCGTCGCCATACCGGGCCTGCATAAGATTGATATAACGAGTGCCCTGTTCCACCTCGTGCTCGAGCGTGGTGAGCGTATCGGAATCAGAAAGCGTCTGACGATAGTAGTTGGAAAAGTCGATCAACAGCGATCGCGCCTTGTCGGGCTCGGTTCGAACGAGCGACACGATCGTGCTAATGGTATTGAATAGAAAATGAGGATCGACCTGTGATTGCAAGGCACGCAGCTCCACGCGGGCCGTAAGCTCGTCCTGGCGCTCGAGCTCAAAGCTGGCGAGCTGCGTGGAAATGAGATCGGCAAAGCCCGAGGCCAACGCCGTCTGGCGCATATCGATGCTGCTCAGGCGGGGATAGTACAGCTCGAGTGTGCCCACGCAATGCCCGCGCACGGTAAGCGGCGCGACAATGCCGGCGCGCAGACGGGGAAAATAACCGCCCGTCTCATTGGAGGTGTCACGCGAAAACACACTCTGCTCGCCCGTCTCAATCACACTGAGCGTGGTCTTGAGCACGACCGGGGTGCCGGCAGGGCACTTTGCCGAGTCCTCGCCCCAGCTTGCCAACACCTGTTTGCCATCGGTAAAGCAGATGGCAGAGGCGATGGTCTCGGACAGGATGATTTTAGAGGCGCCCAAGGCCGCTTCGGGCGTAAGGCCGCGCGACGTGTAGGCGAATATTTTTGATGCGATGGCGAGCGTACGGTCGGTTGCACTCGATGTGAGGTCGTCGGGGACCACAAAGACATACGAGAAAAAGAAGCACAGCATGACCATGCCGGCAATAACGACAACGCCCGGAACGGGATTGGGGTTATCGGTTAAATCCCAGATAAGCAGCAGGATAAGCGCCGGAACGACAACACCGAGCAGGATGGCCTGGACCACATGCTGGGCCGTACGAAAGACCTTGGTAGAGTTGTAGCTCTTGCCCAGAATCAGCCTGTTTAAATCCACCGTCATCCCCTTTTATCTATCGCACCCATAGCAATAAAGAGGGCCGCAAGCGACCCTCTCCATTGCATTATGCAATCAAATACTGTGTTTTACATCCAGTCGTCGATGAACGGTAGTTTAGGCGCTGTATTTGTTGGCCTCGCCAAAGGTGCCCGCCTCGACGATCCAGCCGTCCTTCATGATGACGTCCATGTTGTCGGTGTTGAGCACGTGGATGTCGGCGGCGACGTCACCGTTGACGACCAGCAGGTCGGCGCACTTGCCGGCCTCGATGGAACCGGTCTCGTCCTCGATGTGGCACATCTTGGCACCGTTGAGGGTGGCGCAGGTGATGGTCTCGACCGGGGTGAAGCCGATCTTGTCGACGAACTCGTACATCTCCTCGATGGAGCAGGTGCCGTACGGGGTGACGAAGGAGAAGGAGTCGGAGCCGATCGTCATGACGACGCCGCGCTTCTTGGCCTCGCGCAGGCAGTCGTAGTTGCGCTGCAGCTCCTTCTCGACCAGGGTGCCCTCGTACTTGTCGTGCAGCTCGGGGACGTAGACGGGCGGATAGGTGGCGTACCAGGTGGGCAGGAAGGCGATCGTCGGGGTGAAGAAGGTGCCCTGCTCGGCCATGAGGTCCATGGTGCGCTCATCGATATCGAAGCCGTGAATCAGCTGCTCGCAGCCAAAGCGAACGGAATCGTAGGCAGCGGCGTGGTTGTTGTAGCAGTGGCTCCACACGGGGATGCCGACCATCTTTGCCTCTTCGACTACGGCCTGGATCTCCTCGGAGCAATAGTGCTGGTCGCGACCGGAGTCCCAGCGCCAGATGCCGCCACCGGTAGCCCAGATCTTGATGGCATCGGGGTTCTCGCGCAGGCGACGACGGACGGCCTTGCGCAGATCCCAAGGACCGTCGACCTGGTCGCCCCAGGGATGGGATTCCTTGTTGAGCTCCTGGGTGCAGTGGTGGGAGTCACCGTGGCCGGCAACGCGGCAGAAGCCGAGGCCGGTGGCCAGAACGCGCGGGCCCTTAAAGACGCCCTTGTCGATGCAGTCACGGATCTGGATACCAAAGCGGCCGATCTCGCAGACAGTGGTGAGGCCGTGAGTGAGGCAGTCGTAGGCCTGCTTGACGGCGACGGCCTGCTTCTCGAGGAGCGGCTGCATGACCCAATCGGTATCATCGTCGGTCAGGTTGCCCGAGAAGTGCAGATGGGTGTCGATCAGGCCGGGAAGGACGGTCTTGCCGGCGGCGTCGATGACCTCAACGCCCTCGGGAAGGTCCTGCATAGTGCCGGCGTACTCGATCTTGCCGTTGTCGTCGACGAGAACGAGGGAGTTCTCGACCGGCTCGGCACCGGTACCGTCGATGAGCTTGCCGCCAACGATTGCATACTTAGTGGACATGGTTCCTCCTTATGGATCCATATAGTGGGCGAGGCCGTGTTGGGTTAAGGCCTCACAAAGCTACCCAAGTGGTGCCGGGTTCGGTGCGCGGGAGAGAGGGCCCCACGCACCCGATCCGCCCCGGCTAGGCGTTACTTTTTGCGGGAATTGGTGAAAGCCATGAGGGCCAGGCCAATAGCCAACCAGCCGATCACGATGCTCCACTCCACCATGTTGAGGGAGGCGGGAGAGAACGGAATCACGAGCAGGCCGATGATGATGGCGCAGGCAGCGATAGCGAGGCCGATGCCAAACTTGCCGCCGGGCACCTCGTAGGGACGAGGCAGGTCGGGCTCGGTGAAGCGCATGCGCAGGCAGGCGAGGGCGACCATACCGCAGGAGAAAATGAAGGCGAGAGCCGACACGTTGGTCAGAGGGATGAGCATGTTCTTGCCCAGGAACGGACCGATGACGGTGATAACGCCCAGAACGACGCAGGCGAGCTTGGGAGCGCCGGACTTGGGGTCGACCTCGGCGAACTTCTCGGGCAGTTGGCCCTTGCGGCCCATGGCGAGCATGATGCGGCTCGTGGCGCCGTAGAAGGAGTTCATCGGGCCCATGGGTCCAAGCGTGGCGATGACGAGCATGGCCAGGTACAGAAGCATGTTGATGCCCTTGAGGCAGGCAAGCGCGGGAACCGGGCTCTTAACAAACTCATGCCAGTCGAGGATGGTGCCGAACGAGTAGATGCAGACCATGTAGAAGCCGCCGGCGGCCAGCAGGGCCAGGGAGATGATCTTGCCGAACTTGTTCCAGTTGAGGCCCTCGGCTGCTTCCTCAGCCTGCTGAGGAATGGTGTCGAAACCGGCATAGAAGAACGGAGTCAGAACCAGGACCGACACGATGCCGGCGAACAGGCTGGCGCCCTCGGTAGCGGCCTTGCCGCCGCCAGCGCCGGTGACCTGGGAGAACACGGGCATGGCGTTGTCCGGCGAGCCGGTGAACAGCGAGACGCCCATGGCGAGCAGCATGCCGCAGAGCAGGGCCTTGGTCAGGAAGGCCTGGAGCTTGGCGGCCGAGCTGGCACCGCGGAAGTTGAGGAAGATGACGTAGGCTGCAAAGCCGAGCGCGATCAGCGTCGGGAACAGGTAAACGTCGGCGCCCAGGATGGTGTAGAGCTTGACGGCGCGCAGCCACTCAAGACCAGGCAGGCTGCCGAACATCTCGGACACGAGGGTCGAAATGGCGATGGCCTCCCACGGGCACAGGATACCGTTGCCCAGAGCCAAAAGCCATCCGGTGATGTAGCTCAGCGTACGGCCAAAGCTACGATCGACATACTCGACGATGCCGCCCGAGATGGGGATAGCAGCCGTGAGCTCACCGAAAACAGCTCCGACGGGCACGAGGAAGATTGCACCCAAGAGGAATGCGATCATAGCGGGAACGGGACCGCCGCCCACGACCATCCAGTCGCCGACCTGCAGAACCCAACCGGTACCGATAATGGCACCGAAACCGATGGTGAAGAAGTTCCAGAGCGAAAGCGTTTTCTTCATACCGCCGTTATCCTCGACTGCAACTTCTGCATTCTTGTCCGCCATTGTTCCCCTCCTTTCCTTTTTGACGCCCCTTGACGTCACCCCTTGCGCGGTCTGTTTTGCCGCGCGCTTTTATTCCATGGCTTTAAGATACGGCCTTGGCGCAGCAGCTCCGCTCGCAGCTCGACCGAAGGCAGAACTGCAAAACGAGCGGCACCGTTTTTGGGACGAACGGCGGGAGACGTCATTCGTCTTGGACGCTTTCATCTTGTCTGCTTTTGAAGACCTGTTGCCGTGACGCTTGGCGCGCGGCGCGGCAACGTTCATACCATTTGTCAGGCTTTTGGCGCACATACCCATGTGTCGTGCATCTTTTTATGTAGGATAGACAAGTTACACATGAGGCAAGGTGATTCGAATGGCATACGGATACAATGACGGCGACCAACGGCCACAAAGCGTGCGCCTTGCCGGCCGCACCACGCCAACGCCCAGAAGCACCTCCGACAACGACAACCCGCAGCGCCCCCAAGAGCAGCCCGGGGCTTCTTCGCGGCAGCAAAGCCGTACCGTGCAGCAGTCAGACCGCGTGAGTACGAGCACACGCCAACGTCAGACCGACACATCGCAGCCACGCCGCTACGATCGCCGTAAGACCGACTACTACGTCAAGCGTTCCTTTTCGCGACCTCAACGCGATCGCGGCAATTCCTCCCCTCACCCCGCGTCGCACACCACAAGCCACGCGCTTCCGGCCCGCCGCCTACGCCTTGCGCTTTGCTCCATCGCCGCCTGCCTCGTCTTTGTGTTTTTGGGATCCTGTATCTCCCACGGATCAGCCGGTCTTGAGCCCACTGCCGAGGACAAGCTGCTTAAAGCTCCCGTCGCGCCCGGTTACTCCTTTGCGTTCTCGACCCCACGCTCGCAATGGGAGGCCGGCACCATGCCCCACATCTACCAAATTGACCCCGCATGGTCGGAGCTGCCCTATGCCGGTGGCACTATTCGCGAAAACGCTTGCGGTCCTACCTGCCTCACCATGGTCTATATCTTTAAGACCGGCCATACCGATAAGACGCCGGTCGATATATGCGCGCTGGCCGAAGCCGGCAACTACGCCCCCACTGGTGCCACCGAGTGGTCGTTTATGACAGGCGGTGCGTGGCAGCTGGGGCTCAACGGAACACAGCTCTATAACGATCGCGAATCGATTACTCAAGCACTTCGCTCGGGTGCGCCCGTCATCGCCGCAGTGCGCCCCGGTACGTTTACCAACGTAGGCCACTACATCGTGCTCTACGGCATCGACGATGCCGACCAGATTGGCGTCTACGACCCCAACTCGGCCAGCCGCAGCGCCCGTCGCTGGGGCGTCGTAGAGGTCCTCAACGAAGTCGAAGCCATGTGGGCCTACTACTAGTCATTGGGGACAGACTTAAATGAGTGGTCATTGGGGACGCTCTTGTTTGACTAGTCATTTAAGAACGTCCCCAATGACTAGGTGAATAGCAAAAGCCCCGCAGTCGGAGCGGACTGCGGGGCTCATGAAGAGAGGCTAGTTTGCGGGCGCTTTGCCTGGCGCCCACGAGAGAGGCAACAGAGTAGAGACTACTCGTGGATGCGGGTACCGGAGAGGCCAGCCATGGTCTCGGCGGCCTTGTCCAGAGCGCCGATGATGCAGGTGCGGCCCTTGCGGGAACGGGCGAACTTGATGGCAGCGCGGACCTTGGGCTCCATGGAACCCTTGCCGAACTGGCCCTCGTCGGCCAGGCGCTCGGCCTCGTCGGCGGTAATGTCCTCGAGCTCCTCCTGGTTGGGCTTGCCAAAGTTGATGGCGACATGCTCAACGGCGGTCAGCAGGAACAGAACGTCGGCGTCGCAGTCCTCGGCCAGCAGCTCGCCGCCCAGGTCCTTGTCGATGACGGCGGGAACGCCCTTGTAGCAGCCCTTGTTCTCGTAGTCGCGGACGACGGGGATGCCGCCGCCACCGCAGGCGATGACGATGAACTCGTTGTCGAGCAGGTTGAGGATGGAGTCGGCCTCGACGATCTTCTTGGGATCGGGGGAAGCGACGACGCGACGCCAGCCGCGGCCGGAATCCTCGACGAAGACCTTGGAGGGGTCCTCGGCCATGAACTCCTTGGCCTGCTCCTCGGTGTAGAAGGGACCGATCGGCTTGGTCGGGTTCTTGAACGCGGGATCGTCCGGGTCGCACTCGATCTGGGTGACGACGGTTGCGGCGTGCCAACGCTTATAGCGCTTGTGCATCTCGCGGCCGATGCCCTGCTGCAGGTGATAACCAATGTAGCCCTGGGACATAGCGCCGCACTCGGGCAGCGGCATCTCGGGGGTACCGATGGCATCGTGGGCAGCGGCGAAGGCGTTCTGGATCATGCCGACCTGCGGGCCGTTGCCGTGGGTGATGATGATCTCATTGCCTTGCTCGATGAGACCGAGGAGAGCGTGGGCGGTGTTGCTCACGGCCTCGATCTGCTCGACGGGGTTGTTGCCGAGGGCGTTGCCGCCAAGGGCGACGACAATACGATCGGGCTTGCCAAGAGGCTTAGACATTGCTGGAATCCTTTCTGTAAAAGGCCTACAACCCATTAATAACCCGCGTCCGTGCGATACGCGAGTTTATTAAGGTTTATATTCTCTTTATCGCTCATTTTATTCATTTTGAAAATAGCGGAACGGTGAACGGTCGTTTTTGTCCGCTCAGCGTACAGAACTCCAGCTCAGACATATCTACGTAATTTACGTGCTACTTTATTTAAATGAAGCGAGGATTATGTCGGATTATGCAAACTACATCTCTGCTAAACACAAAACGGACAGCGCAATATCTTACTCGCGCTATACGAGATTCTATGCACTTATAAGTCGAGTATGCACCCCTGCAAAAACAAGGGGCTTTTCATCCAGCAAAAGGAATAAAGAAGCGCTCCGAAAAGGCGGCAACAGCCAAGTCCCCCATCCATCCCCAAAGTGGCGCGAGGTTTCGCGGCAAAGCCGCGAAACAGCGAAAGGGACGGAATACCCGGCCAACTACGTCCTTCATCCGCCCACACAATCTGAGGACGTAGTCGTAGCAGGATCTGAGGGCTGACCTTCGCGGACACTCCGCAGGACGAAAGAACCCCCGCCGCACATTGAACTGCCTCCCATTTCTTGGACATGAGAAATGGGAGGCTTTTTATGCGTGT
>DAWDYI010000049.1:0-18973 GCA_052344885.1 Collinsella aerofaciens | reverse complement strand
CCCTCCGCGATTACGTGGAGGCAAATCTGTCCAATTCGAATGTCATCCATATCAACTACAACCTCGATGAGTTCGAGAATCTGCTCGAGTATCACGCGCTGCTCGCCTATGTAAAAGAGCATCGAGTGTCCGGCAAACAAAACTTTCTGCTTATCGATGAAGTTCAGATGTGCGACGGTTTTGAGCGTGCGATCAACAGCCTCCACGCATCCGAGCAGTACGACATATTCATTACCGGATCGAATGCCTTTTTGCTGTCGAGCGATCTGTCGACGCTCTTTACGGGGCGTACGTTTGAGATCGAGGTTTTCCCATTCTCGTTTGAGGAGTATCGACTCTATGGCGACGAGGGCGAGGTCGACCGCGACTTCGATGAGTACGCGAGAACCGGCGGTATGTCCGGCTCCTACCCTTATCCACTGCAGGAGCAGCGTTATCAATATCTCTCCAATGTCTTCAAAACGCTCATCGTGAGAGATATCGTGCAGCGGCATAACGTGAGAAACGAATCGGCGCTGCTGCGCATTGCCGATTACATGATGGACAACGTATCCAACATAACGTCGGCACGTAACATTACGGATATTTTGAACGCGGATGGGCTAAAGATAACGAACAAGACGGTCGGCACGTACATGGGGTGCCTGTGCGATGCGTTTGCCTTCTATAAAGTTCGTCGGTACGACATCCGCGGCAAAAAATACCTTAAGAGCGGCGAGAAGTATTACCTGGCAGACCACGCGTTCAAATACGCGCTGCTCGGTACACGTGATATGGATTGGGGACGCGTATACGAGAACATGGTGGCAATCGAGCTGCTGCGCCGCGGATACGAGGTATACGTCGGCGTGCTCTATAAAAAGGAAATAGACTTTGTAGCAATCAAGCGAAGCGAGAAGCTCTACATTCAGGTGAGCGACGACATCAGCTCGGATAAGACATTTGAACGCGAGATTTCACCACTGCTGAGCATTGGCGACGCGTACCCCAAGATGATTCTCGCCCGCACGCATCACGAGGCCACGGACCGCAATGGGGTGCAGATCGTGGACCTGGCGAGGTGGCTGTGCGACGAGGCCTAGCAGAAAGCCCTATTCCTCAAAACTGAAAATCTTTCGATTTTGAGGAATAGGGCCGATGCGTTGCCTAGTTCGCCGCTCGCGCTCGTGCTCGACTTAAGCCCCTGTCCTATCCCAGCTCCTGCATGCGGCGGTAGATTTCGCAGATACCCTTGATGGTGAGCTGTCCGTCGACCACGTCGAAGGCATCGGTCGAATCGGCGACGATGCTGGCGAGACCGCCCGTGGCGATAACGGTGGCATCCTCGCGGCCCAGCTCGCGCTTCATGCGCGCGACCAGGCCCTCAGCCATGGCGGCGGCGCCCATCACGGCGCCGACCTTGATGCACTCCTCGGTATCGCGGCCGATGGCGTGCTCGGGCGCCTCGAGCGGCACGCTGGCGAGCTTGGCGGCACGGGCGGCAAGCGCGTCCATGGAGATGCGAATGCCCGGCGCGATCGCTCCGCCAATGTAATAACCGTCCTCATCGATGACGTCGATATTGGTCGCGGTGCCAAAGTCCACCACGATTGCCGGCGCGCCGTAGAAAGTTTCGGCCGCAACGGCGTTAGCGACGCGATCGGCGCCTACGGCTTGGGGACGCGCCGCGCGCAGCTTGGTCACCGCGGCCGTCTGCGGCCCGATGACGATGGCGTCCGCGGCAATGCGGTCGGCCACGGCGTGCCATTCGCGCGAGAGCTGCGGCACCACGCCGGCAAAGGCGATCGCGTCGACCGCGTCGAGCGAAAGGCCGTACATCTTAAAGAAACCCATCAGGCGCACATGGATCTCGTCGGCGGTATAGGAGCGGTCGGTGGGCATGCGCCACGACTGCACCAGCTCGTCTCCGTCAAACAGGCCCATGGCCGTCTGCGTGTTTCCCATATCGATAGCGAGCAGCATGTCTACTCCCAGTGTTGGCATAAAAGGACGCGCACCATTGTATACGCGTCGCCGACGGCACTCGGCTGCGATTCGTTTACGGTGATAGGGGCTGAGGGGTTTAAATATGAAGGAATTATGCTCCACGAGTTTTTCCTTGCCGTTTACCGAACTCCCGCGTAATATTCTTTCTTGCGCACATGAGGCGCCCAGACATTGCGGGGTGGAGCAGTCTGGTAGCTCGCCGGGCTCATAACCCGGAGGTCGTAGGTTCAAATCCTGCCCCCGCGACCAAGAACTTGCAGCTCGTCGGCCTAGCCGACGAGCTTTTTTGTTATTCCGGGACCGTGTTCTCGGTCCAATTCTTGGCCTCTCAAACAAAATCTCGATCTGTAACATCTAGACCCGATTTAGGCGGCTAGGTGTTACAGATCGAGAAAAACCCGCTGTTGGGCTCATCCCATCCACCTGCCGCTACCTGCTGTCCGCCGATTTCCGTTGCGCTGCTGTATTCCCATGCCATATCCTCTAGATAACTACGCGGCATTATCGCCGCCGCGCCTACAAGAGAGGAATGTCCATGACCACACCTGCATCCAAGCTGCTCCAGCCCATTACGGTTGGCCCCCTTGAGCTCAAGAACCGCATTATGTTTCCGCCGCTGACCACCGGCTACGAGGAGCGTGACGGTTCCATCGGCGAGCGCAGCCTGGCTTTTTACGAGCGCTTGGCCCGTGGCGGCGTGAGCTACATCGTCATCGGCGACGTCGCTCCCGTCATGACCGCAAGCCCCACGCCCAAGCTGGCAACCGACGCCCAGATCCCCACGTTTAAGGCGCTGGCCGACGCCGTCCACAAGCACGGCGCCAAGGTCGCGCTGCAGCTGTTCCACCCCGAGTACGATGTGCCCGGTGTCGGCCGCATGGTCATGGGATCCATGGCCGCCGCCAAGGCCGCGCAGGAGGCCAAGGCCGCCGGCGACGAGGAGACCTTTGCCGCCAAGATGGCCGAGTCCAACGAGATCCGCAACCAGGCCTACGCCAAGCTGCATCACGACATGCAGCACTTTGTGAACGAGGCGAGCGTAGAGCAGCTCACCCAGATCAAGGAGGCCATCGCTGCCTCGGCCGCTCGCGCACAGCAGGCCGGGATCGACGCTATCGAGGTCCACGGCGACCGCCTGGTGGGTTCGCTGTGCTCGGCCATCCTCAACCAGCGCACCGACGAGTACGGTGGTTCGTTCGAGAACCGCGTTCGCTACGCGCTGGAGGTCGTCGCCGCCATTAAGGAGGCCGCGCCGCAGCTGATGGTGGAGTACAAGCTCCCCGTGATCATGGAGAACCCCGACGGCACGCCGCGCGGCAAGGGCGGCCTGCAGCCCGACGAGGCCTGCGAGTTCGCCAAGCTGCTCGAGGGCGCGGGCATCGATATGATCCAGGTCGCACAGGCCAACCACACCGGCAACATGGGCGACACCATTCCGCCCATGGGCGCCATGCCCTACAACTGGACGCTGCCCGTGGCCGAGCGCGTCAAGGCCCTGGTCTCCGTGCCGGTGGCAACCGTGGGCCGCGTGGTTTCGGTCGAGGCCGGCGAGAAGATTCTGGAAGACGGCGCCGCCGACATCATCGCCTATGGCCGCTCGCTCATGTGCGACCCCGACATTGCGCTGAAGGCCGCCACGGGTGAGCCCATCCGCGAGTGCCTCAACTGCAACAAGGGCTGCGTCGACGCGATCCAAAATCGCAAGTACATCTCGTGCGTGCTCAATGCCGAGAACGGCGACGAGGCGACCATCGCCATTAAGCCGGGCGAGGGCGACAAGAAGATCGCCGTGGTGGGCGGCGGCATCGCCGGCCTGGAGGCCGCACGCGTGGCGGCCAAGCGCGGCTACGACGTGACCATCTACGAGGCGAGCGATCACTTGGGCGGCCAGATTGTGCTGGCGGCTGCGCCTCCGCGCAAGGACGAGATCATGCGCTCGGTCGAGTACTACGAGAAGATTCTGCCTGGCCTGGGCGTGAAGGTTGAGCTCAGCCATGCCGCTACCGCTGAGGACCTCAATGCCGCCGACGCCGCGATTGTGGCCGTGGGCGCGCACGACGTGGTCATCCCCGTTTCGGGCGCCGACTCGGAGAAGGTCGTCTCGAGCTGGGACGTGCTGGCCGGCAAGGCGGAGATCAACGGCCGCGTCGCTGTCATTGGCGGTGGCCTGGTGGGCACCGAGACTGCCGAGTATCTGCTGCAGCACGGCTGCGAGGTGGCGATCGTGGAGATGCTCGACAAGATTGCCGCGGGCGAGTCCGAGACCATTCTGCCGCTGATTATGAGCGACTTTGCAGAGCACAACGTGGAGCAGCACGTTAAGACCCGCCTGACCGCCATTACCGACGAGGGCGTGGAGGCCATTCGCACCACCGAGGACGGCGCCGAGGAGCCGGTGAAGATCGCCTGCGATTACGTGGTGATGGCCGTGGGCTCCAAGGCCAACGCGTTTGACCTGGATGGCGTGACGGTGCCCGTGACCTGCGTGGGCGACTGCTCGGGTGAGCGCACCGCCGACATTGCGAGCGCCATTCGCACGGCGTATCACGCGGCCAACGAGCTGTAGTTGAACATCGCGGCCAGGCGGGGCGGTAGCACGGATCCGTCTCGCCCGGCTGTGTCCCGTCGGGTGTCAACCGGTGCGGGGCCTGCAAGCGCAGCAGGTCCCGCCCTTTTTGTTTTGCTCCGATGAATGGCAATGCGCGGTAATCATGAGGAGTGAGGACGTCTACTGCCTTGCAGATCACTCAAAATTATTGGGGGAGGGGTTAATAACTATATCCTCTATACCAAAGGACATAAAGAGATGCCAACTTTGTTGACAAGCGAATGACGATTGGCTGCGAGTCAGCTACCAGCGTAAATAATCGATAAAGAAATGTCGTAATTTGGTGCCAAATGTCCAGATAACACCGCGTCTACTTTAATTAACTGCTTTGAGCAAACAGTAAAATGCTACTATCTAACTTGCACGTAAGAAAGCAGATTAACGGCTAAGGCTAAGAAGTGGCAGGTATGTCGGAAGCAACTAGGACTCGCACGCATGCGCCCGAGGTTAGGCAGCGCGCCGTCGAGATCCTCCAAGAGGGGGTCGGTCATCGCGCTCTCGCCGCGGAGCTTGGCATTCCCCAGGCCACGGCTCGTCAGTGGGCCCGCGCGTATGCCGTGGGCGGTGCCGACGCCGTTCTCAATGCCGGTTCGCATCATCACACCTATTCGTACGACGTAAAGCTCGCTGTGGTTAAGGACCGTCTGGAAAACGGCTTGACGGTTCGCGAGGCCATGATCAAGCACAAGATTCCCAGCGAGTCTTCGGTCAAGGCTTGGTGCCGTCAGTACCGCGAGAGCGGTGAGGCCGCACTGGTCGATAAGCCGCGCGGTCGCAAGCCGCGCGTTAAAAAGGCGGAATAGCAAACGGGATGGTGCGCCCACAGGGGCGCATTTTTCTTGCCGCGCCAACTTTTTGGACCGCCGCGAGCCTATCGGGACATCCTCCAAAATGGCCAATAAACCGCGCGCAGTGGCCCGTGCGCCCACCGCTGCGATAGGGGGAGCGTCGCCCCTTTGCTCCAATGCGGACAGACTCCTTGCCCCGTACGCCTAAAACTCCCCAGTTGACCGAAAACCCGCTGCCGCTACTCATCAATTGAGCTATAACGTTAAACAATTGCAGCGTTTTTGCATGGGGGAGTGATGGTATGACGCTACTGTATTTCCTTACCCTGTTTCCGCTGGTACCGGCGCTGGGCATGCTGTTCGCGCGCGGCGACCGCGCCCGCGATGCGGTGGGGCTCATAGGTTCCGGCATTATTATGGCGGTGACAGTTGTAGTCGCCGTCATGTTTTTTGGCATGGGTCCGCAGAGCTTTGAGGTTGCCTCCGGCACCTCGCATGTGCTCTCGATCATCAGCTCCGTCATCGACGTCATCCTGTGCGCCGTAATCCTGTACAACGCGTACAAATATAGGAACGCGCTCGCCACGGTGCTCGGCATAGTCCAGCTGGTGGGCTCGTTCGCCTTTGCAGCCATGACGCTGCCCGCGGTCGAAGCCGTCACGGCGACGCCGCTCTACCTGGACTACATGAGTGTGATCATGGTCCTCGCCGTCGGCATCGTCGGTAGCCTAATCTGCGTGTATGCCCTGGGCTACATGAAGGACTTCCAGGCCCATGACGAGCACGAGGCTGCGCTGCGCGGGCAGACCGCGCCCGACCGTCGCCCGCAGTTCCTGGCGCTTATGTTTCTATTCCTCTCGGCCATGTTCGTCATCGTGACGAGTGACAACCTTGAGTGGCTGTTCTGCGGCTGGGAAATCACCACCGTGTGCTCGTTCCTTATGATTGGCTACACGCGCACGCCCGAGGCCATCAAAAACGCCTTCACCCAGATCATCCTCAACATGCTGGGCGGCATCGCGTTTTTGGCGGGCCTTATGTTTCTGCACGTCAATGGCATGCCGCTGACCATCTCGGGCATGATCGAGCTTTCCGGCGCCGGAACCGCGCAGTCCGCGCTGCTGGTGATGCCGGTCGTTCTGCTGTCGCTCGCCGCGCTCACCAAGGCCGCACAGATGCCGTTCCACACTTGGCTGCTGGGTGCCATGGTTGCCCCCACGCCCACGAGCGCCCTGCTGCACTCGTCAACCATGGTCAAAGCCGGCGTATTCCTGATGGTCAAGCTGAGCCCGCTCTATGCCATCTATCCTGTGACCGGCTTTATGGTCACGAGTGTGGGTGCCATCACGTTTTTGCTCGCTGCCCTCATGGCCATCTCGCAGAGCAACGCCAAACGCGTGCTCGCGTACTCCACCATTTCCAACTTGGGCCTCATTAGTGCCTGCTTGGGTGTCGGCGCGCCCGAGGCCGTATGGGCGGCCATCTTCCTGATCCTGTTCCACACGGTGGCCAAGTCGCTGCTGTTCCTGTGCGTGGGCACGGCCGAGCATCATATCGGCAGCCGCGATATCGAGGACATGGACGGCATGTTCAGCCGCATGCCGCACCTGACGCGCCTGATGATGCTGGGCATCATGGGCATGTTTGTGGCGCCGTTTGGCATGCTCGTGTCCAAGTGGGGCGCCCTGGTGGCGTTCGCGCAGACCGGCAACGTGCTCATGATCATGGTGCTTGCCTTTGGCTCGGCCGCGACGTTCTTCTTCTGGGGCAAGTGGCTTGCCAAGCTTTCGGGCGTCGACCCCACGGCTCAAAACGTTGAGGTCAATGTCCATAAGACCGAATGGATGGCCCTCAACACCATCGCCGCGCTGCTTATTCTGTGCTGCGTGGCGTTCCCGGTTATCTCGAGCGGTCTGGTGTCGCCTTACTTGGCCATGGTGTTTGGCCGCGTGCCGTACGTTATTGGCAAGGACGCCATGTATCTGATGGTGGTTATCGTGGCTTTTATTGCCGTGGTGTTGCTGACTTCATTCCGCGTGAGCAACAAACCGCATGTAAACGTATATCTTTCGGGTGTGGGAACCGACAAATATCGCCATTTCCGCGGCTCGATGGGACACGAGGTAAAGGCCGAAAAGCGCAATTGGTACTCGGAGGACGCCCTTGGCGAGAAGCGTATTGGCCCCGCGGGTAGCGTCGTGTGCTGCAGCATTATCTTGTTTGCGCTGCTGTGTTGCGCATGGATTGGGCCCGAGAGACTTGCCATGAGTGCGCCCTCGGTGCTGCGCGGCAAGTATTTTGAAGGTTCGGGTGTCGTGGGCATTTTTATTGGCACCGTGGCGTTTGCCCTGCTGGCGCCGCTTGTGGGTGGCATGATCGACGGCATTGACCGCAAGCTGTCCGCCCGAATGCAGGGCCGCGTGGGCCCGCGCCTGCTGCAGCCCTTCTACGACGTTGCCAAGCTGCTGCGCAAGGCCCCCGCCAGCGTAAACACCATGGACGATACCTATATGGCGTGCGCGCTCATCTTTACCGTGGTGGGCGGCGGCATCTTTGTGTCGGGCTCTAACACGCTACTGTGCGCTTTTATGGTGACACTCGCCGCGATCTTTGTGGTGCTGGCGTCCGCCTCGACGCAAAGCCCGTTTGCCCAGGTTGGCGCCGATCGTGAGTTACTGCAGGTTATGAGTTACGAGCCCGCCGTTTTGCTGATGAGCGTGGGCCTGTACCTTGCCACCGACAGCTTTGATTCCATCGCCGTGACGGGGCAGTCGGTCCCCATCATCGTGCACAGCGCGCCCATTTTCCTCGCGTTGCTCGCGGTGCTTACCATCAAGCTGCGCAAGTCGCCGTTTGACCTTTCGTACTCGCATCATGCGCATCAGGAGATCGTCCAGGGCGTCGCCACCGAGATGAGCGGCGGCACGCTGGCCAAGATGACCCTTATGCACTGGTGCGAGACCGTGCTGTTTTTGATGTGGGTGGGCATGTTCTTTGTCTGGGGCAACCCCGTGAGCTGGGTTGTAGCCCTGGTCGTGATGGCCGCGACGTATTTTGTCGAGGTCCTGATCGACAACACCTTCGCACGCAGCACCTGGCGCAGCTGCTTTAGGCTCGGATGGGGCGTGGCGCTGGTGTTTGGCCTGCTCAACCTTATGCCCATCCTCGTCGACGTGTTTATTTAGGAGGCGGCATCCATGGATCATAAAATGTCGCGCTCGCCGTGGGTCATTCATTACGACGGCTCGAGCTGCAACGGATGCGATATCGAGGTGCTGGCCTCGCTCACGCCGCTGTTCGATGCGGAGCGCTTTGGCGTGGTCAACACCGGCAACCCCAAGCATGCGGATATCTTTTTGGTGACGGGGTCGGTCAATGCCCAGAACCTGCCCGTCGTGCGCCAGATCTACAGCCAGATGCTCGAGCCCAAGTGCGTGGTGGCGTGCGGCATTTGCGCGTGTTCGGGCGGCGTATTCCGCGATGCCTATAACGTGATCGGCGGCGTGGACCGCGCGATTCCCGTGGACGTGTATGCGCCCGGGTGCGCCATTCGTCCCGAGACCGTGATCGATGCCATCGTGGAGGCGTGCGGCATCCTTGATCAGAAGGAGGCCGTGATGCGCGCCGGCGGTGACCCGCTTACCGTGGGCGGCGCTGCTACCTGGGATGGCGGCGTCGAGTTGGGCGAGGACGGGTTCGTGGCTGCAGCTGGGGCCGGGGCTGACGGTGCCGGTGACGCGCCTGCCGAGAAGCCCGCAGCGCCCGTCGCTGCAAAGGAGGCCGAGTAATGCAAAAGGCTATCTATGCCACCGTTGGGATCGACGAGCTTCTGTCGCATGTCCAGGCGCTCAAGGGCGTCGGCGCGCGCTTTGTGCAGATGCATGCCGAGCGCTGTGTGGACGACGGATCGTATCGCCTGGTCTATACGTTTATCAACGTCCGCGCTGCGCAGGAGCAGATCGCGCGGGACGGAAACTATGCGATTGAGAATCTGGTGGTCGAGGGTATCGACCAGTACCAGGAGATTCCGTCCATCAGCTCGTACTATCCGGCGGTATTCCCGTTTGAAAACGAGGCGCACGACCTGTTTGGTCTTGCCATCACCGACATGCAGATCGACTTTAAGGGCTTTTTCTACCAGGTCTCGACTGCCGAACCCATGAGCGTTATCACGCCCGAGGTGAAGGCCGCGCGCGAGAAGGCCATGAAGGTGCGTGCCGCTGCCGAGGACAAGGCGCGCAAGGCCGCGGCCGAGAAGGTTGCTACTGCCATGGCCGCTGCGGGGGAGGGCACTGCGGGCGTTGGCGATGCTGCGGACGCTGCCGTCGCTCAGCCCGCTGCGGCTGCCGGCTCCGATGCTCAGCACGATGAGGTCGCTGCAAAGGCCGCGCTCAAGGCTGCCGAGATGGAGGCAAAGCTCGCCGCCATGGATCCCGAGAAAGCGGCCAAGGTCCGCGCGGCGCTTGCCGCCAAGGTCGCCCGCGACAAGCAGAAAAAGGAGGCGTAAGGTCCATGGCACATCGCTCCGTTATTCCGTTTGGCCCGCAGCACCCGGTGCTGCCCGAGCCGCTTCATCTGGACCTGGTGATCGAGGACGACCGCGTCATCGAGGCAATTCCGCAGATCGGCTTTGTGCACCGCGGGCTCGAGAAGCTCACCGAAAAGCGCGACATGCATCAGTTTGGCTACATCGCCGAGCGCATCTGCGGCATCTGCGCCGTGGGCCACAGCTGCGGCTATGCCAGCGCCTGCGAGCGCATGCTCGGCATCGAGGTGCCTGGTCGTGTGCAGTATATCCGCACCATTCTGCACGAGCTTTCGCGCATTCACTCGCATCTGCTGTGGCTGGGCCTGCTCGCCGACGCCTTTGGCTTCGAGGCGCTGTTCTATCGGTCATGGACCCTGCGCGAGCAGATACTCAAGATTTTTGAGAGCACTTGCGGCGGGCGCGTGATTCTGTCGATTAACGAGATCGGCGGCCTTAAGCACGATATCGAGGACTCCGAGCTGGCGGGCATTGTCCAGACGCTCGATGCCATGCGTCCTGACTACGAGGCCCTGGTGCATACGTTTTTGGACGACGACAGCTGCGGCGAGCGCCTGCATGGCGTGGGCGTGATTAGCAAGAAAGACGCGCTGGAGCTTTCGATGGTCGGTCCGTTCGGCCGCGCCTCGGGCGTGGACTACGACGTGCGCATGTTCGGTGACGGCGCCTATGCGGACTTGGCCGCGTTTGAGCCCATCGTTGCTACCGATGGCGATTGCTATGCCCGCTGCCAGGTGCGTTGCGCCGAGGTCACGCAGGCCATGGACATCATTAAGGAGCTTGTGGGCAAGATTCCGCACGACGGGATTGGCGGGCGCACCAAGCTTACGCCGGCCGACGGCGCGCGCGGCGAGGTTGTGATTGAGCAGCCGCGCGGCGAGGCGTATTACTATGTGCGCGGCAACGGCACCAAGAACCTGGACCGTTTCCGCGTGCGCACGCCGACGTCGCAGAACTTGGCGGGTCTGACGCATGCGCTGCAGGGCGTACTCCTTGCCAACGTGCCCATGATTATCCTGACCATCGACCCCTGCATTAGCTGCACGGAAAGGTAGGCGCGGCATGAGTTTGCTGACATTTGCCAAGACGGCCTTGGGCTCTATGGTCAAGCAGCCGGTAACGGTGTGCTATCCGCAGGAGAAGCTCGCGGCACCCGAGCGCTTGCGCGGGCATATCGTCAACGACATGGACGTGTGTATCTGCTGCGGCATGTGTGCGCGTCGCTGTCCGGCGGGCGCGCTCGCGGTCGATCGCAAGGGTGGAACGTGGTCGATCGACCCGTATGCCTGTGTGGTGTGCGGTGAGTGCATCGAGAGCTGCCCCAAGCACTGCCTGACTATGGACACCGCCCGCACCCCAGTTGCGGTGGATAAGACTCCCACGGTAGAAACCAAGCCGGAGTAGCGCGAAGACGGGGCCGGTGGGGCAAAAATGCCCCACCGGCCCCGCGCTTAAACGCGCGGTTGTGCCGCTGCGAACAAAACTATGCCGGATTACGGGGCTGGATAGCGAACCTCCGACCATACAGAAAATTGCAAAAACAAAACCGCAGGTAGATAGCTTGCCGTTTTTCAAAAAATGAAGGTATGGATGAGGGCCCCGACTTTAGCCCCGTAATCCGGCATAGTTTTGAAATGGCGCCATATCCGTAACAGCCTTTGATCTCCCGTGGGCAGAGGGAAACGGATCATTTTGGCCTTGCGAGGGCTGCCACGTGACCCGTCTGCCACGAAATGGGCCCATCTACTACGTTTAGGTGGCAGCCCTCGACCACAGCAAGTAATGCGAAATGAAAACCGCAGGTAGAACGCCTGCGGTTTTTCATGAAAAGCGGTTATGGTCGGGGGTATCGAGTCAAACGTAGTAGATGGGCCGATTTCGTGGCAGGCGCCGTCGGCCGATCCCCGTGGGCGGAGGAAAACGGATCATTTTGGTCCCGCGAGGCTTGCGGGGGCACTCGTGTAGGGCCGCCCGAACAAAACTATGCCGGTTTACTACGATGAATCCGAGATTCCTGACCACACCCGCATTTTTGCAAATATCGCAAGTGTTCTACCTGCGGTTTTGTAAGTGCGCAATTTGCCGTGGTCGGAGATATGCGGTTCATCGTAGTAAACCGACATAGTTTTGAAATGGCATCAAATTGGCGGCAGCCAGCGGCTAGCCTCGTAGATAGGCGATGGCGATTTGGGTGCGGTTGCGTAGCCCCATTTTGGCTAGGATTGAGCTGATGTGGTTGCGCACGGTGCCTTCGCCCATATAGGCGGTGGCAGCGATCTCCTTGTTGTCGAGGCCGCGGGCGATGAGCTCGGCGACTTCGAACTCGCGGTCGGTCAGGCCGGCAAAGGCGGCGGGCCGGCGGGTCGCGCCGGCCTCGACGTCCGCCCCATCAAAGTTGATATCTTCGATCGCCTTGCCCTCGAGCACGCGTTTGCCGTCCATGACCTGCGCCAACGCCGGCGGAATGGCAGCGACATCGGTCTTGATCAGGTAGCCGCGGGCGCCCAGCTTGAGCGCCGACACAATGTACTCGTCATCCAAGAATGTCGTCAGAAACACCACGCGCGCCGCAGGGTCGCGCTCAAGGATCTCGCGCGCGGCCGAAAGGCCGTCGCGTCCCGGCATCTGGATGTCGAGCAGCGCGATATCGGGTGCGTGCTCAGCGTAGAGCGCCACCGCATCGTTGCCGTTGGCACCGGTGCCCACCACTTCGATCTGCGGCTGGGCGCCCAAGATAATCTTGAGCGAATCGACCACCAAGCGGTCGTCGTCGACAACGATGAGCCTCATCGGCCCTCATCTCCTTGCTGTTTGGGAACGGTGGCAAACACACGCCAGCCGCCGGCGCCGGCACGCGGGCCGGCGGTGAAGGTGCCGCCAAGCGCCTCGATGCGCTCGCGCATGGAGGTAAGCCCCATGCCCTCCGCGGTGCCGCGGCCGCTTGCTTGGACCTCACCCACGCCATCGTCGGTAACAATGAGCTGGTAAAACGACGGATGCTCCATGCACCGTACGGTGACGGTCTGGGCGCAAGCGTGGCGCATGGTATTGGAGAGCGCTTCGCGCAGGACCGCTGCAAAGCAGTTGGCGACGTTTGCGGGCGCATGTTCGGCCATAACTTCAAGCTCAATCTGCGGGCCGCCGTCCGAGCGTGTGCCTTCGACAATGCGTTCGAGCTGCACGGAGAGGTTGGTCGCGTTGTCGTTGAGCGCGTGGACGCTGGCGCGCACGAGCTGGAGCGCCTCGTCAACGGTGTATTTGACGTCGGCGAAATCGGCGGCAACGCCGGGCTCGTTGGCATGGACCACGCGCAGGGCTTCGGTTTGAAGCGAAGCGCGCGTGAGCTGGTGGCCCACGTTATCGTGGATCTCGCGCGCGATGCGGGCGCGTTCGGCGAGCGTCGCGAGCTCGACTTCGTAGTCCTGGCGGTCGGCGAGGTCGCGGTTGCGTGCCTCGAGTGCCAGGGCGCGTTCTTGCAGCTTGTCGCGGGTGCGACGCATGCGTTCCTGTTCGCGCTCCAGCTGCGCGGTGCGCAGCGACAGCAACGTGGCGGCGACCGAAAGGATGGCGGTTAACAGCAGCGTTCGGGTGGTGAGCACGCCACCACGAAGGTCCGCGACAAGCGCGCAGACAAGCACGGCGCCAATCGCCAGCGCGGGCCAGATTCGTTCACGGTGAACGCGTCGCGCGATGTCATAGAGAGCGAGAGGCGCAAACGGCACAAACGGCGGCACGAAGACGGCCGCGATGATGTAAGCGTAACTCGCGGCCTTGCCCGCACGGCGGGCGCGGTTTCCCTGTGCGACCTCGGCCAGCGAAGTGGCAATAACGCCAAGGCAAAACGCCGCAACCAGACGAGCGTCCACGGCAAGACCCATGGCGGCCGCAATACAGCACGCCAGCACGATCGATTTGTCGAAAAGCCTGTTCATACGGGTATTGTACGCGAAGCTGCGCGTGGTGGAGGGGCCGCCTAGCGCAACCGTGACATTCCTCCCGCGCGGCAAAGCGGCGTCGATCGCTCGCGCGAGCGGGGGTTTCACCTCTGCCCCCTCGCACTCGTGACAAAGCTCACTGGTGCGCGTCGGCGGCTCCTGCGATGATGCAATCGTACCGGGCCGCAATCAACAGAAGGGCCGCCTCATGACAGACATCGTCCACGTCGAAAACCTCGTCAAGCGCTACGACGATCTTATTGCGCTCGACCACTTTAACCTGAGCATCGCCCCCGGCGAGATCTTTGGCCTGCTGGGCCCCAACGGCTCGGGCAAGACCACGTCCATCAACTGCATCCTGCAGCTGCTCGCCTACGACAAGGGCACCATCGAACTGTTCGGCGAGCCCATGACGCCCGCCCGCTACGACCTCAAGCGCCGCATCGGCGTGGTGCCGCAGCAGGTGGCGGTGTTCGACGAGCTTACGGTGCGCGAGAACATCGACTATTTCTGCAGCCTCTACGTCAACGACCGCAAGCGCCGCCGCGCGCTGGTCGACGAGGCCATCGACTTTGTCGGCCTGGGCGACTTTGCCAAGTTCCGCCCCGGCAAGCTCTCGGGCGGCCTGGCGCGACGCCTCAACATCGCCTGCGGCATCGCGCACAAGCCCGAGCTCATCTTTTTTGACGAGCCCACGGTGGCGGTCGACCCGCAGAGCCGCAACGCCATCCTGGAGGGCATCTGCCGCCTGCGCGACGAGGGCGCCACGGTGGTGTATACCAGCCATTACATGGAGGAAGTCGAGCAGATCTGCAGCCGCATCATGATCATGGACGGCGGCCGCGTGCTGGCGCAGGGCACCAACGACGAGCTCAAACGCATGATTCAGATGGGCGAGCGCGTGACCGTCGAGGTGGGCGCCGTCGAGCCAGCCACGGTCGAGCGGCTGCGCGCCCTCGAGCACGTGCTCAGCGTCGAGCTGTCCGGCGGCGAGCTCGTCTGCACCTGCGAGACGAGTCCGCACAATCTGGTCGACATCCTCGACACGCTGCGCGCTGCCGACGTTGCGCTCGGCCGCGTGTGGAGCGAGCCACCGACCCTCAACGACGTGTTCCTCGAGATCACCGGCCGCGAGCTGCGCGACTAGGGGGCGGCCATGTTCAACACCATTATCATTACGGTCAAGACGCTGCTGCGCCGGCCGAGCACGTGGGTTTGGGGCGCTCTCTTTCCCATCGCGCTTTCCACGATGTTTATGTTTATGTTTGCGAACCTCAGCTCCGACGGCAAGATCGACCCGGTGCCAGTGGCTGTCGTAGCGGATGAGGCCTGGGACGCCTCGACCTTTAAGGATGCGGCGGCTTCGCTTGCCAAGGAGAGCGACAATCAGCTGCTCGAGATCCACGAGTGCGACGACGCAGCCGATGCGAACCGTGCGCTTAAGGCCGGCGAGGTCGCGGGCATCTATACGGTCGACGACGCAGGCGCACCCAAGCTCACACTGCTATCGAGCTACGACAGCTCGCGCGCATCATCGGTGCTCACCGATCGCAGCATCCTGGAGACGGTGGCAAGCTCGTATACACAAAATGCCGAGCTCATGTCCCAGATTGCCCAGGACAACCCGGCGGCACTCGCCGACCCCGAGGCGGTTGCGCGCGCTCTGTCGCTCGAGGGCGGCACCCGCCGCGTAAGCCTGACACGCACCACGCCCGATGGCACGGTCATCTACTATTACGCGCTCTTTGGCCTGGTGGCGATGATGTCTGCCGAGTTTGCCGCCTTGAGCGTCGTCGATCTGCAACCCAATCTGTCGGGCCTTGGCGCGCGCCGCTGCGCGGGTGGTCTTTCCAAAACGGCGTCGCTGGCCGGTATCTTTGTGGGCTCGTGGCTGGTCTCCTTTGCCTCGATGGCGATCGCGATCGGCTACGTGCGTCTGGTCGTGGGCGTCGACTTTGGCGGGCGCGAGGGGCTGTGTTTGGTGGGCGGCGCCGCTTCCGCGCTTGCCGCCACGGGCTTGGGACTCTTTGTGGGCACGCTTCCCGTTAAGGGCGGCAAGGCGTCCAAGTCTGGCATCCTCACGGGCTTTGCCACTACGTGCGCCCTGTTCGCCGGCCTCTACGGCGAGCCTGCGATGGCGCTTGCCGACGACGTCGCCCGCGCCTGCCCGGCTGAGTGCTGGCTCAACCCCGTCAAGCTTATCTGCGACATGTTCAACCGCCTGTATTTCTTTGAAGACTTGGGGCCTTTTGCCGTTCGCGCGGGCGCGCTGGTCCTCATGACGCTGGTGTTTGTTGCCGCCGCCACGCTGATTTTTGGAAGGAGCCGCTATGAGCACCTTTAAGACCGCGCTTCGCATGGCGCTGGCGCACCCGTTCTACCTGCTCATCTATACGGTGTTCATTTCGCTGATGGGCGTATTCATCGCGGCATCTGTGAGCTGGAACTCGTCGCAGCTCACCGAGTACAAGCCCTACGACGCCAACGTGATCGTGGTCGACCGCGATGGCAGTGATCTTTCACTTGCGCTCACCAAGCACCTAGGTTCGCGGTTTGACCTGGTCACGGGCGTCGGCGATGACACGTACGACCTTGCGGACGCGCTCTCCAAGAGCAACAGCGCCAAGGGCAGCGCCGACTGCGTGTTCTTTATCCCGGAGGGGTTCGAGGACGACCTGGTCGCGGCTGCCCGCGCGGGGGAGTCCCTGCCCAAGCTCGATGTGACCTACGGTGCCGGCACCATGGCGGCGGCGCTTTCGTCTGCCGAGGCTTCGCGCTGGATCTCGCTCGCGGGCGCTGCAGCCGCACTTGAGCCCACTGCCTCCAACGGCGACGTTGCCAAGGCCGCCGAACATGCCGCTGCAAAGCGCGCGGAGGTCCAGATCGAGCGGGTCAAGGTCGACTCGGCTGCTGCCGCCACGCTCGAGTCGTACTTCAACTTTGGCGCGTACGCGATTATCTCGTCGGTCATCGTATCGGTGGGGTTGGTGTTCTCGGGCATGAACGAGCCCGAGCGCGTGCGTCGTATGGATGCCGGCCCAATCTCCGAGCGCCAACGTTCGCTTGCCGTGTTTGCCGCCGCCGCCGTGCTCACCGTCTGCATCTGGTTTGTGTCGAGCATGATGGGCGTCGTGGGCTTTGCCGGCGCGGTTGCCGAGGTCGGCGTGGGCCGCGTGTGCCTTGCGCTGGCGGCAACGTTTGCCCTGGCGTGCACGCCGCTGGCCGTTGGCTTTACGCTGTCGAGCTTGGGCGCGCGAGGAGCTGCTCAACGGCGTGGGCAACTTACTCGGCATGCTCATGACGTTTTTGGGCGGCGCCTGGATGCCGCTGTCGCTCATGGGCTCGGCCGTGCAGACCGCGGCGCACTTTGTGCCGACGTATTGGGTGAACGACGCGATCGGCAAGGCGCTCGCGTCGGACCTGACGTCTGCCGTGTTGGGCGACATCGCCTGCGACCTGGGCGTCACCGTGCTCTTCGCCGCCGCCATCGCCGCCGTAGGCCTAGCCCTCGCACGCACCAAATCCCACGCCTAGCCACCTAGTCATCGGGTACTCATTGGGGACAGACTTAAACGACCAAGAGTGGGGGGTGCGGACAAAAAGTTGGACCGAGTCCGGTCCAGATTGGAGTCCGCATGGGTACGAAAGAAGACGCGATCGCGCTCTACGCCGGGGGATATACTTACCGCCAGATAGAGAGGATGCCCGGCATGCCCTCGAGGATGACGCTGTGGCGATGGGTCAACGGCCGCCACGACGGGGCGCCTGGCGCCGAGGCGGACGGGAGGCGGACGGGCATGGCGAAGCGCGGGAACGGGAAACCGCGGCTCCCGAGGGTCGTGGGCGACGGGCCGACGTACCCCGACATCGACCCGGAGGACAAGGACGCCCTGATAGAGCGCCTGCAGCTGGAGAACGACATCCTCAGGGGAACGCAGGAAGTTTTAAAAGGACGCGCCCTTGGCTCTTCGACGAACAGGGAGAAATCCGAGCTGATCGAGTGGCTGAGGGCGAATACCGCGAGACCCTTGAGCGAACTCACCGCTTCCTTGAGGATATCGAGGAGCTCCTATGAGTACTGGCGCACCCACCTGCACGACGTCGGCGTCCGCGAGGAGATCGGCGACGAGGTCGAGCGCGTGTTCCGCGAGGAGGGCGGCTGCGCCCGCGGCTACCGCTTCGTCCACGAGGAGCTGCGCAGGGAGGGCGTCCGCGTCTCCGAGAAGATCGTGCGCGACGTGATGAGGGGGCGAGGCCTCTTGCCCGCCTACAGGAGGAGGCCCAGGAGGTACAGCTCCTACGCCGGCGAGACCGACGAGGCGCCCGCCAACATCCCGCTCGACGAGGAGACCGGCGCCCACGACTTCCGCGCCGCCGCCCCAAACGAGAAGTGGGTCTCCGACATCACCGAGTTCAGGCTGCCGGACGCGCCCAAGGTGTACCTCTCGCCGATCGTCGACCTGTTCGACTCCAAGCCCGTGGCCTGGTCGATCGGCCTGCACCCGGACCACCTGCTCGCCGACTCGTCGCTGCTGAAGGCGTGCGCGACGCTCCGGCCGGGCGAGCACCCGTTCTGCCACACGGACCGCGGCTGCCACTACCGCTGGCCCGGCTGGAAGCGAATCTGCGCCGAGCACGGCGTCGTGCGCTCGATGTCGAGGAAGGGCCGCTCGCCCGACAACGCCGCGGCGGAGGGCTTCTTCGGCAGGCTCAAGAACGAGTTCTTCTACGGCCGGGACTGGCGCGGCGTCGCGGCCGCCGAGTTCATGGAGCGCCTGGACGCGTGGATGAGGTTCTACAGCGAGGGCAGGCTGAGGGCGTTCAGGGAGAACGGCAGGATTGCCTACGATACCATTGACAACAGGAGGAGACGCCTGGGGCTGGCAGTCTAGGTGGTACGAAAAATTGTCCGCACCCCCACTTAAACGACTAGTCATTGGGGACAGTCTTTGCCGAACCGCCGGCTTGCCGGCCGGGTTGCCAAGGACTGTCCTCAGCTGCCGGCAGAAAGGGAACGTCCCTAACTGCCGGGTGGCGAAAGAGTGTCCCCAACAGCTAGTCATTTAAGAACGTCCATTACAGTCGAAATTGTCAGCCCGGGCCCGTCTCG
>DAWDYI010000048.1:0-18996 GCA_052344885.1 Collinsella aerofaciens | reverse complement strand
ACCAGAGCGAACAAATTGGCATGAAAAGAGGACGGCATAGACCTTCTGGTCATGCCGTCCTCTTTGAATGACAAGTTGTCGCTCTGGTGGGCGCGCAGCGTCAACTAGTTACGCGGTTTGGTAAAACCGCGTAACCCAACTAGAAGCGGTTACCGCGGAAGCCGCCGCCGTTGCGGCCGCCACGGTCGCCACCACGACCGCCGCGGTCGTTACCACGGTTACCGCCGAAGCCACCACGGTTGCCGCCGCGATCGCCATAGCCACCACGGTTGCCGCCAAAGCCGCCGCGACCGCCACGGGCGCCGCCACGGTCACCAAAGCCGCCACGGCCGCCGCGATCGCCACCGCGACCGCCACGGTCACCGCCACGGCCACCGCGATCGCCAAAGCCGCCGCGACCGCCACGGTCGCCGCCACGGCCACCACGGTCGTCACGGCCGCCGCGAGGACCGCGGTCCTCGTCCAGGCCCATGGCGACGAGCGGAGCGATAACCTTATCGAGAGCGGCCATCAGCTCGGTGGCCTCCTCGTAAGAAAGCTCGGGCAGGAGCTTCTCCTTCTTGTTGGCAAGTTCGACCAGGCCCTCAGCGGCGTCCTCGGCAGCGAAGACGACGATCTTGCGCATATCGCCCTCGGCGTCGTCGATGCGGCCGACCAGATCGGCGGCCTCGGCCTCGGCCATCAGGCCATCGAGCTCACGGAGGCGCATGCCCAGCAGGTCGGACATTTCCTTCTGCTCCATCTTGGGCTTGAGGTCAAGGAGCTTGATGGCGCGCTCGATGTTCGCCATGCGCTCGGCCTTGGCCTCCTCCTCCTTGGAAATAGCAAAGCGACGGCTACGCAGCAGGCGGGCGGCCTTCTGCATCTTGTCCATCAGCTCTTCGTCATCGTAATCAACGGCGGCCTCGACAACCTCGGCCTCCTCCTCGTCGGAAACCTCGTCAGCAGCCTCAACCTCGGCAGCTTCGGTCTCCACGGTCTCGACTGCTTCAACCTCGGCAGCCATGGTCTCGTTCTCGGTCTCGTTCATGATCTCTTCGTTCTCGGACATGAGACTCCTTCTTGGCCCTCTCGGGCATCATCGCCCCATTCGCGGGGCCCGTCGCGCACTCTTTGCGCTTTAAACATTCATGCCTCTCGGCAAAACGTCCATTAGTTTATGGTGTCGCCATCTAATCTAGCTGCAGAATCTATGTGCACACATTAATGCGACATGCGTGACTCGCGACGAGCGTACACCAGCGACGCCACAAACCCGACCACGGCAATCACGGCCGCCACGCGCACGGCAGTTGCAAATCCAATCGCCTGGGCAACGTCGGTCGCAGCGCCAGCCGCGCCGGCAGTCGCTGCAGAACTCGAGAGCAGGCCGATAAACAGGGACGGGCCAAACGATGCGGCAATCATGTTCCACGTGTTAAGCAATGCCGTTCCGTGAGGATGTTCAGCGGCAGGCAGCGTCTCCAATCCGGCCGTTTGCGAGGGGCTCAGCACCAAACCGACTCCGGCATACACCACAACGGTCAGCGCCACAACGACGCCGATGTTCATACTCGCCGCCGTCATCGAGATGGCAGTCTGCCCCACGGCAATCAGGGCAAAGCCGACCGGCAGCAGCGGCCATGCGCCACGGGCGTCCATCACGCGTCCGCCCACAATCGAGGTCACGGCGTTACAGGCAATCGCCGGCAAAATGAGCAAGCCCGCAACAAGTGCGGTCATGCCGTATGCGCCCTCAAAATAGAGCGGCAACAAAACGCTCATCGAGAACGTCGTCATCATCGACACCACCACAAGCAGGCACGCAGGCCAAAAACGAACGCTCGCCATGGGACGCACGTTAAGCACCGGATGCTCGAGTTTGAGCTGGCGGGCCGCAAACAGGCCGAGCAGCACAATGGCGGCGATAAGCGTCACGATGCCGGCAATCAGATTGGTCGAGAACTCGCCTACGGAATACACAAATGCCGTAATGCCGGCGGCGAGCAAAACAACCGACAGAATATCAAGCGTGGTGTTCGAGCGCTCTCCGACATTCTGAACAAGCTTTACGCCCGCCGCAGCGACCACAATGCCGGCCACCAGCGGCACTACGAACACCGCCCTCCAGCCAAACAACGTGCACATAAGACCGCTGATCACAGGTCCAAACGCCGGCCCTAGCGTAATGCAGGCACCACCCAGGCTCAGATACAGACCGAGCTTCTCGCGCGGGGCGCAAGACAGCACCACGTTCATCATGAGCGGAAACAAGATGCCCGATCCCGCAGCCTGTAAAATACGACTTGGCAGCAAAACGCTAAACGACGGAGCGATCAGACACAGGACTTCGCCGGCGACCATACATCCGCATGCGAAAAACAACAGCTTGCGCGTCGAGAAACGGCCGGACAGGAAGGCCATGATGGCCGTAAAGATCGACGTCACAATCATGTAGCCCGAGACGAGCCACTGCGCCGTGGTGGCACTCACCGAAAAGGCCGCCATAATGTCGTGCAACGCCACGTTAATGATGTTCTCGTTAAACGCGGCAACAAAGGCCGCAATATACATAACGACGAGAAGCGCCGCAGTGGCCGATGGCGTTACTTGAACTTGTTGCTGAGATTTGCTCCCCATGCATTTCCTTCCTCTTGGAACGACAGTTGCATCGCCCCAGAGGAACAGTCCAGGGCGAAAAATGAGCCCTAGACTTACGCCAGACGCCGTACACGACGAGTCTGACAACATGGTCCAACGTCGAAAGATTGTAACGCGGACGCACAGCTTTCCTTCCGCGCTATTATTAAAAGTCCACGAAAGCATGAGACATGAGGAGCCCGCCATGATTAAGCCCATCATGAAATCCGAGTTCTTTTTGCGCCTGCCTTCCGAAGACGCGGGACCCGACGATGCCGCGACCGGGCAGGACCTCCTGGATACACTCCACGAGCATGAGCACGAGTGCGTGGGCCTCGCCGCCAACATGATTGGCGTGCGCAAACGCATCATCTGCGTAAAGGACGGCAACAGGACACTCCTGATGTACAACCCTCAAATTCTTGAGCAGGTCAATGCCTATCAGACGAGCGAAGGATGTCTCTCGCTGATCGGCGAGCGTCCCTGTACCCGCTATCGCCGCATTAAGGTGGAGTATTTGGACGAGAACTTCGTCCACCGCATCAAAAACTTCTCGGGCTACACCGCCGAGATCATCCAGCACGAAATCGACCATTGCTGCGGAATCGTAATCTAGTTCCGCGAGTCAAGGAAAATGATCTGTTTTCCTCCGTCCCTAATGGACCATGGTAACGACGCAGGCTGAGCACACGACAGCGAGCGAGCCGCATTTGCACCAAGGTGGCGTGAAACGAAAGGGCGCTGACCTTCTGGTCGCGCCCTTGAAGTTGAACGTCAGATTGGTGTGAATGCGGCTCGCGCAGCGTCAAGCGGTCCGCCGTTCGGTAGAACGGCGGAACTAGTTACGCCTGACGGTAATGGTCAAAGAAGTCGGCGAGGTCTTCAAGGGACTCTTTGAGTACTTCCATGCGCGGCAGGTACACGATGCGGAAGTGGTCGGGCTCAGCCCAGTTGAAGCCGCCGCCGCGCGTGATCAGGATCTTCTTCTCGTGCAGCAGGTCAAGGGCGAACTGCTCGTCATCGGTGATGTTGAACTTTTTAACATCCATCTTGGGGAAGATGTAGAACGCCGCACGCGGCTTAACCACCGAGATGCCGTCGATCTTGTTGAGCGCCTCATACACAAAGTTGCGCTGCTCGTAGACACGGCCGCCGGGACGGATGTAGTCGTTGACGGACTGATGGCCACCGAGTGCCGTCTGGACGATCGACTGGGCCGGCACGTTGGAGCACAGGCGCATGTTAGAGAGCATGTTGACGCCCATGATGAAGTCGCTCATGCAGCGCTGGTTGCCCGAAAGCACCATCCAGCCAATACGATAGCCCGCGATCATGTGCGACTTGGAAAGGCCGCTAAAGGTGACGCAGGGCAGGTCGGGGGCGAGCGAGGCAATCGAGACGTGCTCGTAGCCGTCCATGCACAGGCGGTCGTAGATCTCATCGGCAAAGATCATCAGCTGATGCCTGCGTGCAATCTCGACGATGCCCTCGAGCACCTCGCGCGGATAGACGGAACCCGTAGGGTTGTTGGGGTTGATGATGACGAGGGCTTTGGTCGCGCTCGTGATCTTGGACTCCATATCCTCCAGGTCGGGATACCAATCCGCCTGCTCATCACACAGGTAGTGCACGGGATGTCCACCGGCAAGGGTTGCACACGCCGTCCAGAGCGGATAGTCGGGGCTGGGGATCAGAATCTCGTCGCCATTGTCGAGCAGCGCGTTCATCGAAAGCTGAATGAGCTCGGACACGCCGTTGCCCGTGTAGATATGCTCCATCTGAACATTGGGCAGGCCCTTGATCTGCGAATACTGCATGATCGCCTTGCGCGCGGAGAACAGGCCACGCGAGTTGGAATAGCCTTCGCAGTCGGGCAGCTGCTGGCGCATGTCCTTGATGACCTCATCGGGTGTGCGGAAACCGAAGGGCGCCGGGTTGCCGATATTGAGCTTGAGGATGCGCTCGCCCTCGTCCTCCATACGGGCGGCCTCGTCGACGACGGGACCGCGCACGTCATACAGGACGTTGTCGAGTTTGGTGGATTTAGAAAAAGTACGCATGGTGGTGCTCCTTGCAATTTGAGCTGAGGGATGGGGTTCGGGCTTGGAATCGTTGCGGGGTGATGATGCCTCGCCTTGATCGGCGTCGCCGGCGAGCAGCCAGGTAACATCGACCTCCAAAATACGGGCGAGCAGCTCAGCCACATCGCGCCGCGGGATCGTCTTGCCGCTCACATATTGGCTCATCTGACTCTTGCCGAGTTTTTTGCCGAGCATCTCCGATGCGCGGATTACGTCCGACTGGCGAACGTCGCGATTGGACATAGTCTGTCGCAGGCGATCGCAAAACGTCTCTTGGGCCACAGGAACCTCCTTGCTGGCAAAGTTCAATTTATAGAACACGAATTGAACCTGAGTTCAATTTAGGCAGCAGTATAGCGCCGTACCTCATTCGAAAGTTCAATTTCATAAGAAAACGTACCGAACTCCGAGATTTGCCCAAAGCGGACAATGACGTGCACACGTTTAGAGGTATTCAAGGAATCGAGCAGCGGCAAGCGAAACGTCAGCCGTGCGATATATCGCATTGATCTGCCGATGGGGATGTCCCTCGAGCGGGCGCACGGCAACATCGAACTGACAGCGGCGCAAGATGAGCGCGGGAAGAATGCTCACGCCCAGGCCGTCCTCGACCATGGCCATAATCGCATAGTCATCCCAGGTCGACAGCTTGGAGCACACCGTCAGTCCCGCCCGACGGAACAGCGGCGTAATCTCATCATCGGTGCCGCGTTCTAGCAGAATAAACTGCTCGTTGGCTAAATCGACAAGAGAAACGACCTCCGCCGTGGCAAGCAAAGAGTCTGCCGGCACTACTGCCATCAACTCGTCGCGCACCAAAGACCGCGATGTCATGCCGTTTTCTCGGGGCTCACGCGGGATAAAGCCCAGATCGCAGCGCCCTTCCGCCACCCATTGTTCAATCTCTGAGTAATCACCCATCAGCAACTCATAATCGACGTCCGGGTGATCGGCGCGAAAGCGCGCAATCACCGGCGGCAGCACGTGGGTCGCCACACTCGAAAACGTACCGATGCAGATTTTGCCGCGCATGAGCCCACGCATCTCATCCACCCGTCGCTGCAAACGAACAAATTCCTCGCATAACGCCTCGACCGCCGGCATAACTTGCCGCCCGTCAGCAGAAAGCACTACGCCCTCGCGACTGCGGTCGAGCACCTTAAAGCCCCAATCGGCCTCAAGATCGGCCACCATACGGCTCACGCCCGACTGCGAATAGCTCAGCCGCTCGGCGGCGCGCGTAAAACTGCCGGCGCGCACGGTCTCGAGCAGCACCTGCATCTTTTGAATATTCGTTTCCACGGCACCCCTCCATCTTTGCATGAGTTTTTGTCATGTTAGCCATGCATTATATTCGCTTTTCTTCTAAAGCCAGTTCACCCATAGTGAAGATGCTCGGATATAGAGGGGATGTCAGCGCATGAACAACGGACTGTTTACGTACTTAGCAGCATTGCTATTGTTTGGCTCCAACGGCATTATCGCCGCTGCCATCGCGCTGCCGAGCTCGGATATCGTGCTACTGCGTACGTTTTTGGGCGCACTCTCACTTGTCACCATTCTCGCCATCACCCAACGCCATAAGTTGCAGGCGCCATCTCGCCCCCGCGAAGCCGCAGCCCTCCTCCTTTCGGGAGCCGCGCTGGGCGCCAGCTGGATTTTTCTGTTCCGCGCCTACCAGACGATCGGCGTCGGCGTATCCTCGCTGCTGTACTACTGCGGCCCCATCATCGTCATGGCGCTCTCGCCGTTTATCTTTGGCGAAAAACTGACCGGCAGCAAAATCGCCGGCTTTATCGCCGTCGCCTGCGGCGCTTTTCTCATTGCAGCGCAAGGTCTCGGCGGCAACATGCCCATTGCGGGCATCGTCTGCGGCATCGCCTCGGCATTTTGCTATGCGCTGATGGTCATCGCTAGCAAGGGTGCGCCACACATCGAAGGTCTCGAAAACTCCACGCTCCAGGTGAGCGCCGCCTTTGTGACCGCACTGGTCCTCACGCTCATCACGCAGGGCGCTCCCTCGTTCCTGTCCGCCGGCGTCGCCGCCAGTATTGATTGGCACGCCGTCGCTATGCTCGGCGTCGTCAACACCGGCATTGGTTGCCTGCTCTACTTTAGCGCCGTCGCCAAGCTGCCCGTCCAGACCGTCGCCGTCGTCGGCTACCTCGAGCCGCTTTCGGCGGTCGTGTTCTCGGCCGCCCTTTTGGGTGAAGCCATAACACCGGTCCGCCTGCTGGGCGCCGCGCTTATCATCGGCGGCGCGATTTTTTGCGAACTCGCCGGCAAACGCGCAAACGCCAAGGCTGGCATCGCCCAGACAGTACGTGCTTAAAAAGCCCCTGCTTTGAAATGCTACCTGCGTAGATAAATAATACCCAGCTGAGGATTATTGTCTAAAATAACCCGATGTGCCAAACTGCTCTTGTATGTATAAAGACGGCATAAAGATTATCTGTCCTAGACAGATAACCGGATGTCAAAGGGAGTCCACGTGGCACACAACAAACTGGAGGCAAGCCCCCAAGACCAGCGTGGTCAAGGCGGGCACGGAGCCATCCCCCTCTCCGCTGGCATGCTGCTCGTAACGCTCGGCGTCGTCTATGGCGACATCGGCACGAGCCCCATGTACACCATGAAATCAATCGTCGCCAACAACGGCGGCATCGGTACCGTCAGCGAAGACATGATCTTGGGAGCGCTTTCGCTTGTCATCTGGACCATGACGCTCGTGACCACGGTCAAGTACGTGGTTATCGCCATGAAGGCCGATAACCACAACGAGGGCGGCATCTTCGCCCTGTTTAGCTTGGTGCGCAAAGTGGCGCCGTGGCTGATCCTTCCCGCCATGATCGGCGGCGCGGCGCTGCTCGCCGACGGCATCCTCACCCCCGCCGTCACGGTTACCACGGCCATCGAGGGCTTGCGCACTATCGAGTGGGGCCACGCGCTTTTGGGTGACGGCCAGACCAACGTAATCATCATCACCATCATCATTATCTGCGGCCTGTTTGCCATGCAGCGCGCCGGTACCTCGTCGATCGGCAAGCTGTTCGGCCCGCTCATGACGCTGTGGTTCCTGTTCCTGGCAGGCGCCGGCCTGTTCAACATGCTCGGCAACCTGTCCATCTTGCGTGCGCTCAACCCCATCCGCGGCATCATGTTCCTGTTCTCGCCCATCAACCACTCGGGCATTATGGTGCTCGGCTTTGTCTTTCTGTCGACGACCGGCGCCGAGGCCCTCTACTCGGACATGGGCCACGTTGGCAAGGCAAACATCTATGCATCCTGGCCGTTTGTTAAGGCGGCCCTTATCCTCAACTACCTGGGTCAGGGCGCTTGGCTGCTCGCCAATAACTCCAACCCCCAGATGCTCGCGATGGATATCGTCAACCCGTTCTACATGATGCTTCCCGAGCCCCTGCGCCCCTTTGCCATCGTGCTTTCGGCCGTAGCGGCCATCATCGCCTCGCAGGCGCTCATCACCGGCTCGTTCTCGCTGGTATCCGAGGCAACGCGCCTCAACCTTATGCCGCACCTGCGCATCCACTACCCCAGCGACACCAAGGGCCAGCTCTATATTCCGCTCGTCAACAACATCATGTGGGTCGGCTGCATCTTCATCGTGCTGCTGTTCCAGAACTCCGAGCGCATGGAGAGCGCCTACGGCCTCGCCATCACCGTGACCATGCTCATGACCACGACGCTTTTGACGAGCTATATCGCCGGCATCCTCAAGCACAAACTGGGTGCCTGCGTCTTCGCACTGCTCTTTGGCGCCATTGAGCTGTGCTTCTTTGCCTCGTGCCTCACCATGTTCTTTGACGGCGGCTATGTCATGATCTTCTTGGCCGCGCTGCTGTTTGGCCTTATGTACGTGTGGCGCCGCGGCACCGCCATCGAGCGCACGCAGACCATCCTGCTGCCCGTCTCCAAGTACATTGACCAGCTCGACCGCCTGCGCAACGACGAGACCTATCCCGTGCTTGCCGACAACCTGGTGTTCCTCACCAACAGCCCCGACCCGCTCACGCTCGACCGCGATGTGCTCTATTCCATCTTGGATAAGCATCCCAAGCGCGCCAAGGCATACTGGTTCATCAACGTGTACGTTACCGATGAGCCCTATACGCACGAGTATTCCGTCGAGACCTTTGGCACGGACTTCCTGTTCCGCGTGCGCCTGGACCTGGGCTTTAAGGTCAACCAGCGCATCAATGCCTACCTGCGCCAGATCGTTGGCGACCTGATGGCATCGGGTGAGCTGCCGCCGCAGCATCACACCTACTCCATCTACGAGACACGCGGCAACGTGGGCGACTTCCGTTTTTGTATGCTGCGCAAGATGCTTGCCCCCGAAACGGACATCAACCGCAACGACCATCGCGTCATGGCCATCAAGTACGCCGTCCGCCGCGCCTGCGGAAGCCCGGCACGTTGGTATGGTCTCGAGAACTCGGCCATCATCATTGAGTACGTACCGCTCTTTGCTCGCATGCGCCCGGCCGTCAAACTTGTGCGCACCCAGGTGCCGCTCGAGATCCAGATTGAAGAGGCCGAGGAAATGGAAGTCGATATCTTCTCGGACGACCTGGTCAACGGCAATGAAGCCGGTAGGAACATGAACGTCGACCCCACCGAGTTGCTCGAGAGCGTCGCCGATACGCCCGAACAGCAACTGCTCGACGGCCTCGAGAGCGAACAACTCAACGACGCCAACTTCTAGCGACGTCACAAATCAACGACAGCGGCCCTGCATCTCACGGGAGACGCAGGGCCGCCCTGCATTGCAGTAAAGCTAACGGCTACGAACGACGCGGCTCGGGAACCACGAGCCTATCGGGGCTCGCGCCCTCGGCATCCATCAGGCTCACGTAGCGAATCGACGGATCCCCATACATCGCGTAGTAATAATTGCCCGTGCGCGCGCTAAAGCATCCGGTATAGATAGTCTTCTCGAACTTGCCATCGCCCATCCTGGACGCCCCCTCGATCATCACCACGCCCTCGAGTGAACGGAACATGCGGACGACGTTTTCGGTCTCGCTCTCCTTTTGCGGATAATTGGCATTGAGGTACGCCGCCTTTACAAAACGGCTCGGCGAATAGCAGTCACCCGGAATACCGCGCATGCCGGCACCCGCACCATAGGGCTTGAGCTCGGCGCCACGCCATGTCGCCGTCTGCGGAAAATCGCTTGTCGCCGTGATATAGGTGCGCAGGTTTTCCATGTGCCACGGGAAGGTGGGCTGATTGGCAAGGGTGTCGACCGGATCGTCGTATACATGCAGGCCGTCAGCCATCATCTCGACCACGATGCTACGCTGGCTGTCGCCGATAATCCAATGGAGCAGCGACACGCCCAGCCCCTCTCCTGCAGATTTGGCGACAATCACCGTATCGCGCAGCGCAGCCTCGACCTCGTCGACCGTCGAGAACGTCGCTGCCACCCACAGGGGAAACTCATAGGCTGCGATATTGGTCTTGCCGTCGACAGGGTCCTCGGCATACTCGGCATAACCCGGGAAATTGAGACCCGCCACGGCGAGGCCCGCATCGTTGCCGCAGTCGAAGAACATGGGATAGTTCTTGTAATCGATGCACATACCGATCACCGCGTGTGCCGCTGTCGCGTCGTCGATAAACGAATACGGAATGTGAAACCCGCGAGGCATCACGCGAACCTGTTGGCCATAGTCAAAGCTCCAGTCGAGGTTGCGGCCTAGATACATGTGGCCAGAATTATCGGTAAATCGAATGCTCGTACACATGGCGCCTCCTAGCTTTACGTTCTTGCTAAGGTTATTGTCTCCAAACAAAAAGGGGCTAAACACAAAAGCCCGGACATGACAACAATGTCACGCCCGGGCTATTCAAGCAGGATAAACTCAACCAAGTTAACCCCGCAGGTCGTCTAAGGGGTCAAAGTGCCGCAGATTGCCACGAAAGAGGAGCGAAGCGTACTTAAGGTACGCGAGCGACGATTGAGCGGCAAGGTGCGGTGCTTTGATCCCCTTAGACCAACTTGCCGAGGCAGTGGTCGATCATATGCTGGATCATCTGTGCCTCGAAGCCGACGAAGTCCTGCTTGCGCTCGCGCATCTTGCCGTCGACGATCTGGTCAAAAGCAACCTTGCACTTGATGTAGCGCGTGGACTTGGTGATCTCCTCGTGCGTCAGGCAGCTCTCCTCCATCTTGCTGGCACCCAGGCCAAACACCAGACGGGGGTTGTAGAGCACATGGGGCTCGCCGGCATCGTCCAGGTAGACGCAGACCTTCTTGGTGATGCCGATCTGGTTGGCGGCAAGGCAGCCGGCATCGTCGAGCGACTTGATGGTATCGATCAGGTCCTGTGCGACCGACTCGTCTTCGACGGTCGCGACCTCGCAACGCTGGGACAGAATAGCCTCGTCGTGGCAGAGCTCTTTAATCATACGTTCCTCCATAGGGGTCGTTGTAACCGCTTAAGTATACGGTACCCACACATTTTCATGCGAAAAATACCGTCTGTCTGCTACAAAGCGCCGAACATCAACATGCGAGGAACATCAGCCTTTCAAAGGCGATATAGTAGTTGAGTTCGTGTCAATCGGCCTAAACTCGGGGCCGAGCAAGGAAAGGGTATGCATGGACGAACTATTTCACGTCAGCGAGCGCAAGTCCACAATCGGGACCGAACTCCGCGCTGGACTGACAACATTCCTGGCGATGGCCTACATCATCGCCGTCAACCCCGCGGTGCTCTCGGGCGCTGGCATCGATGCGGGAGCGCTCGCCTGCGCCACCTGCCTGGGCGCCGGCATCATGACCATCTGCATGGGCATCTTCGCCAACCGCCCGCTCGCCTGCGCGTCGGGCTTAGGCGTCAACGCGATGATCGCTGGAATCACCACCACCGTCTGCGGCGGTGACTGGCACGTGGCCATGAGCGTCATCTTCCTCGAGGGTATCGTCATCTTGCTGCTCGTGCTTTGTGGCCTGCGCGAGGCCATCATGGACGCCATCCCGGTTGTCCTGCGTCACGCCATCTCGGTGGGTCTGGGCCTGTTCATCGCCATGATTGGCCTGTGCGATGCCGGCATTATCACCGCTGGCGCCGGTACGCTCGTCGGCCTGGGCGACATCGCCTCCCCCACCTTTATCGTCGGTATCATCTCCATCGTCGTGACGGTTGCCCTCGCCTGCCGCAACGTCCCCGGCTCGCTGCTCATCGGCATCGTCGTCGCCGTCATCGCCGGTATCCCCCTAGGTGTGACCCAGGCTCCGACCGGTATCATCGCCCCGCTCGACTTCTCGAGCATCGGTGGCCCCATCGCCGACGCCGGCGGCGTGCCCGCCATCGTCAAGGTCCTTACCGACCCCGCGCTCCTCGTCATCTCGTTCTCGCTGCTCATGAGTGACTTCTTCGACACCATGGGCACCGCGATGGCCGTGGCCAAGCAGGGCGAGTTCCTCACCGACGACGGCAACGTCGAGAATATCAAAGAGATCCTAATCGTCGACTCCGCCGCCGCCGCTGTGGGCGGCTTCATGGGCGTCTCCTCCATCACCACCTTCGTCGAGTCCACCTCTGGCGCTGCCGACGGTGGCCGCACGGGCCTCACCTCCGTCACCACCGGCGTGCTGTTCATTCTCGCCGCGTTCTTCTCCCCCATCGTCACCATCGTTTCCAGCGCCGCCACCTGCGGTGCTCTGGTCTACGTCGGCTACCTCATGATGAGTGAGGCCTCCGAGATCGACTGGTCCGACGTGTCGCAGGGTTTCCCGGCGTTCATGATTGTCGCCGGCGTGCCCTTCACCTACTCCATCTCTGCCGGCATTGGCCTGGGCTTTATCGCCTACGTGATCGTCGCGCTCTTTAAGGGCGAGGCCTCCAAGATCAAGCCGCTCATGTGGATCGCAGCCCTCGCCTTCCTCGTCTACTTCTTCGTAGCGTAGCGGCAAAGCTGCCAAAGCAGAACACCAAAGCGCGGAGTCGCATCGAGCGGCTCCGCGCTTTTCTTTTAAAGCCAGGCAACGCACGGACGCGCGATGTTTGGCTTCCCAAGTTTTGGACATTTTGCCCTCCAAACGGCACTACCGCCGGCTACATCCTGCAGATATGCTGGGCGTAATCGCATAGGCCCTATGAGGATGGGAGTAACCATGGCCGCCTTGTTCACGACCCCCCAAGCGCAATGACAAAACCTCTGGAGCCCATTTTGTCGAGCCCGACGTGTGCCGTCGCACGCTGCTCGCACACGGCAGCTGGCGCCGCGTGACGCGCCGCATCGTCTGCGGCCTGGCCTGCGCGCTTACGGTGAGCTCGCTGCTCATGCCGAGCGTCTCGCTCGCGGCCGAGTGGGTCAACGTCGGCGGCACTCAGTACAACACTGCAGCAGGCGACGAGGCCGGCACCTGGGCCTGGGACGGCGCCGACGACATGAAGCTCAACGGCTATAACGCCGGCGCGATCGAGGCAGCGGGCAAGCTCAACGTGAGCTACGAGGGCAACAACATCGTCACTAACGGCGATGGCCGCGGCATCAAGGTTAAGGATGGCGCGAACGAGAACGCCGAGCTTAATATTCAGGGCGACGCGTCCAGCACGCTCAACGTGACATCTTCTCGTGACGCCATCACTTCCGTCGGCAGCATCAACATCGACGGCGCTGGCACTGTCAACGCCACGAGCACCGAGCACGATGCCATCGATGCCGGGGGCGATGTCACCATCAAGGGCTCGGGAAACGTTAACGCCACGGGCGATTCGGATGGCATCAGGGCCGACGGCAACATCACGATCGATAACAGCGGAACCGTCACCGCCAAGGCCACCGAGGATCAGGGTATCGATGCTAACGAGAACCTCATCATAAAGGGCGGCGGCAAGGTAGAGGCAAGCTCTATCAAAGACAATGCGATTTGGGCCGACGGCAACATCGAGATCTCGGGTGGCAGCCAGGTCAAGGCAAGCTCCGAGGAAGACGCCGCCATCGACGGTAAAAACAGCCTCACGGTCACGAACGCTTCCCTCAACGCAAGTGGCGTTGGGTATGGCATCTATGTCTACAAGGGCATCACGTTCGATGGCGCAACCGTAACGGTCCGTGCAAGTGCAGGGAACGATGAAGCCAGCGCCCTCTTCACCGACGAGGACGACATCGTCATCAAGAACGGCTCGATCGTGGATGCGTTCGCAGAAGGCCAGTTCTCGACCGCAATCTCCACCAGAAACTACTACCCCAACGAAGCGGGTGGTCACATCTACATTAGTGACTCCGTTGTCAAGGCTATAGCCCGCTATGTCGAGTCCGGTAGCGACGGCCCCGATCACTACAGCAACGACCAAAGCGGCGCGGTCATTCCCGAGCATAGGGGCGTGAACATCGGCATCTTTGCCCGGACCAAGGAGGGCATCACGCCCGCGACCATCTCGATTGTCCGCAGTAAGGTCACAGCTGAGGGAGACACGGCGGCAATCTTCGCCCTTGCCGTGAGCGCGGACGGCGAGACAATCGGCACCATCGAGATCGAAGGCGCTCCCATCCAGACGCCCACAGGCGGCAAGATCATTGGCTATCGCAACAAGGAAGAACTCGATGACGGCATCTTCTACGTGGTGGGTCAAACCATCGGCACGGGCGACGCTGTGATCGACTCCCCCTATAACGAAGCTGTCGCCAAGAGCACGGTCATCGCGCCTCCCGAGGAGATCAAACCCGAGGAGAAGCCAGGCGAGACCAAGCCCGAGGGTTCCAAGTCCGAGGGCACGAAAACGACCAAGACCGTTGCAGTTGCAGCCACGGGAGCCAAGATCGCCGGCAAACTCGCAGCAACCGGCGACGCCTCGAGCGCAGCCATCGTGGCAGCCGCCCTTGCGGGAACAGCCGCCATCGCCGCGGGCGCCGTGGTGAGCCGCAAGCGCTCGTAAACACTTTTTCGCACGGGACGGGTGGATCGCGGCCCTTGCCTTCCTCGTCTACTTCTTCGTAGCGTAAGGGCAAGGCTGCAAAAGCTGAACAATAAAGCGCGGAGTCGCCATGCGGCCCCGCGCTTTTCTTTTAGCGCCGGTCCCTGCGCCGGCGTGCGGCCTATTTCTCCCCAATTTTGGCCATTTTGCCCTCCAAACGGCACTACCGCCGGCAACATCCAGCAGATACGCTGAATCTAGTCGTATAGGCCCTATGAGAACGGGAGCAACCATGGCAGCCTTGTTCACGACCCCCAAACGCAATGACACTACCGCCGGAACCCATGTTGCCGAACCCGACGTTCGCCATCGCATAGGACTCGCGCACGGCAGCTGGCGCCGCGTGACGCGCCGCATCGTCGCGGGCGCCGTGTGCGCGCTCACGGTGAGCTCGCTGCTCATGCCGAGCGTCTCGCTCGCAGCGGAATGGGTCAAGGTCGGCGGCAACAAGTACAACACCGCGGCGAGCGACGAGGCCGGTACCTGGTCGTGGGACGGCGCCGACGACTTGAAGCTCAACAACTATAACGGCGGCGAGATCCAGGCCGCAGGCAAGCTCAACGTGAATTACTCGGGAACCAACATCGTCACTGCCGAATGGATCGAAAGCATCAACGTTTCTCATGGCACTAACGAGAATGCCGAGCTCAATATCCAAGGCGACGAGGGCGGCACGCTCAGCGTGACATCTACTGAGGACGCTATCCTCTCCACGGGTAATATCAACATCGACGGAGCCGGATCCGTCAACGCCACGAGCACTGGGTTTGATGCCATCAATGCCGGAGGTGATCTCGCTATCAAAGGTTCGGGCAACGTCAACGCCACGGGTGCATCGGATGGCATCAGGGCAAACGGCAATATCACGATTGACGACAGCGGAGCCGTCACCGCCAGGGCTACCAAGGACAAGGGTATTGGAGCCGACAAGAACCTCACCATCAAGGGTGGCGGGACGGTCGAGGCAAGCTCAGCCGATGGTGAGGCCCTTTGGAGCGGCGGCAATATCAACATCTCGGACGGCAGCCAGGTCAAGGCAAGCTCCGAGAAAGACGCTGCCGTCGAGGCCAAGGGCAGCCTCGCAGCCACAAACGCCTCCCTCAACGTAAACGGTGTTGAATATGGCGTCTATGCCCACAAGGGCATCACCCTCGATCATGCAAACGTGACGGTCCGTGCAAGTAAAGGCAGATACGGTGGCGCCAACGCCCTCTTCACCTACCAGGACGACATCGTCGTCAAGAACGGCTCCACCGTGGACGCGTTTGCGGAAGGCGAGGTTTCGGCTGCATTCTCCACCAGAAACGATCGACCCAACGAGAAGGGCGGCCACATCTACATCAGCGACTCCGTTGTCAAGGCCATAGCCCGCTATGTCGAGAACGGCGACGGCCCCATCCCCTACAGCGAAAACCAAGATGGCGAGACGAGGCGCGAACCCCAAGGCGAGAACATCGGCATCATCGCCCAGACCAGCGAGGGCGTCACACCCGCAGCCATTTCGATCATCCGCAGCAAGGTAACGGCCGAAGGAGATACAGCGGCAATCTTTGCCCGTGCCATGAGCGCTGACGGCAAGACAATCGGCACCATCAAGATTGAGAACGCCGCCATCCAGACGCCCGAAGGCGGCAAGGTCATTGACTATCGCAAGCTCCGTGACGCCATCTACGAGGCAGGCCAAGCCATCGGCACGGGCGACGCCACGGTCGACTCCCTCTATATCAAAGCAGTCGCCAAAAGTACGACCATCGCACCTCCCGAGGTAGCCAAGCCGGAAGACCCCAAGCCCGACGAGACCAAGCCCGCAGAAAGCAAGCCCGCGGAGTCCAAGCAGAACCCCAAGCCTGAGGGCTCAAAGCCGACCAAGGCCGTTGCGGCTTCAACCACGAAAGCCAAGACTACCGGCGTGCTCGCGGCAACCGGCGACACCTCGGGTGCGGCCATCGTGGCAACCGTCCTTGCGGGAACAGCCGCTATCGCCGCAGGCACCATGGCGAGCCGTAAGCGTTCTTAGACGCCTCTGCGCACATGGCAGCTCCCGCGAAGGCCCCGAGCCCGAGCACCGTTTAACAACGCCACCGCCGAGCTCCCCTCCGGCGGTGGCGTTTTCCATATGCGTCCGCAGGGGATGCACGAGATTGTCTTTGGTCTAGCCCAACCGGCATACGCTGGCGTGCGACAATTGGGGCTGCCGATATCACAACACTGAGAGAAGCCCGTCATGGAAGCGCATCAAAAGCAGATAACCGTTTATTCGAATCATACGGAAAGCGCGCCTGTCATCTACCTTCCTGTGGTCGTGGGCGACGGCAGCGAGGTTTATAAGTGTTGCCGAGAGCTCGACTGTCCGCCATTCGCCCTCGTCACCATTGGCGGGCTCGATTGGAATCGCGAGCTGAGCCCCTGGGCATGCGACGGGACCGTACGCGATGCCGAGCCTTTCGGCGGCCAAGCTGCCGATTTTCTTGATGAGCTGCTGAATCAGATAATCCCCCAGGTCGAGTCGTCGCTTCCTCAGCCGCCCACCTGGCGCGGCATTGCCGGCTACTCGCTCGCGGGCCTCTTCGCACTCTGGTCCCTCTGGCAAACCGACGCCTTTGACCGCGCCGCGAGCGCATCGGGGTCGCTATGGTTTCCCGACTTTGTCGACCGTGCCAGCACGGCCCCTTTTGCCGGCAGCCCGCAAGCCGTCTACCTGTCACTCGGCAAAAAGGAAACCAAGACGCCCAACCGCATGATGCGGCATGTACTCGACGACACACGCGCGATGGAAGCGTTGCTCGTCGAGCGCGGCATTCCAACAACGCTGGAGCTCAACCCCGGCAATCACTTTGCCCAAACCGACTTGCGCATGGCCCGCGGCATCCACTGGATACTGACACATTAAAAATGGTGCCCACACGCATATACGCATGGGCACCATATCTTGTTTTAGCTGAACGCAGCTGCTACTCAGCAGCCTCCTCAAGCTCGGAGACATCAAACTCAAAGTCGTTACCCGGCAGGATGGCGTTGAGCACAATGCCCACCAGTGAGCCCACGGCAATGCCGGACAGCGAAATGGTCACGCCGCCCAGCTCCAACACGATGGCGCCGGCGGTGCTGTACGCGATGCCGAGCGAAAGCACGAGCACCAGCGCGGCAACCAGCACGTTGCGGTTGTTCTGGAAATCGACCTGGTTCTCGATGAGGTTGCGGACACCCACAGCGCTGATCATGCCGTAGAGCACGAGCGACACACCGCCGATCACACACGCCGGCATGGCCGCAATGACAGCCGCGAACTTGGGGCAGAACGAAAGCACGATGGCGCAACACGCGGCAATTCGAATTACGCGCGGGTCGAACACGCGCGTCAGGGCGAGCACGCCGGTGTTCTCACCATACGTAGTGTTGGCCGGAGCGCCAAAGAGCGAAGCCAGAATCGTGGCAAGGCCGTCGCCGAGCAGCGTGCGATGCAGACCGGGATCGGCAATGTAGTTGCGCTCGCAAGTCGAACCGATAGCAGAGATATCGCCGATATGCTCGATCATGGTCGCGAAGGCCAGCGGCATGATGGTGATGATGGCCGTCGTGGCAAGACCGCTATCGAACTGCGGCCCAAAGAGTGCAAACACGGTGTTGTCCCACACGATGGGCAGACCGACCCACGGAGCGGCGGCAACGCCCGAGAAATCAACCTCGCCGAGCGCAGCCGCAACGGCATAGCTCACCACAACGCCCAGCAAAATCGGCACGATCTTGACCATACCGCGGCCCCAGATGTTGCAGATGACGATCACAGCCACGGCAATAACAGCCACAAGCCAGTTGGTCTGGCAGTTAGCAATAGCGGAGCTCGCCAGGATCAGACCGATCGAAATGACGATGGGGCCAGTCACCACCGGCGGGAAGAAGCGCATAACGCGCTTGGCGCCAAACGCGCGGAACAGGGCCGCCAGCACCGGATAGAGCAGACCGGCACAAGCTACGCCCAGGCAGGCGTAGGGCAAAAGCTCGGTCTCGCCGTTGGGCGCGATTGCGGCATAACCGGCAATAAAGGCAAACGATGAGCCCAAAAATGCCGGCACCTTACCGCGCGACAGGAAGTGGAACAGCAGCGTGCCCAAGCCGGCAAACAAAAGCGTTGCCGATACCGAGAGGCCGGTGAGCACGGGCACCAACACGGTGGCGCCAAACATGGCAAACAGGTGCTGTAGGCCGAGCAGGAACATGCGCGGGCGGCCGAGCGACGATGCGTCGTAGATGGCATCGCTGACGGCGGGCGTCGAGGACTGGGACATGGATGTCGGGACTGCGGACGATTTCTTGGACCGTTACGCGGCCCTTCCCAGCGCGGCGCG